>NZ_JBARMD010000496.1:0-2153 GCF_049802275.1 Occallatibacter sp.
CAGATCGATAAGTTCCTCACCGACGACGATCGAAGGCTCTTTATGGATGCGCTGATGAAACAATGCGACGCGAAAGACGGTGTTGCCGATGGCATGATCTCCGATCCGCTAGGCTGCGATTTCGACCCCAAGGTCCTCGCCTGCAAGCCGGGCCAGACCGACGCCTGTATCGTCCCCGAGAAAATCAGCGCCATCAAGAAAGCCTTCGCTGGACCGAAGAATGCCTATGGCACGCAGGTCTATCCGGGCTTCCTTTATGACGCGGGCATTACTTCGAAAGCCTTCGCATCTGGTTTACTGGCCTTGGGACCAAGTGGCCTCTTCGGCCCCTACACCACTGCAACTGAACTCGACGTCGACAAGGCGGCGCTGCATGCGTCCGATCCGCTCGTCGAACCTGCGTCCACCAATCTCTCCACCTTTTCACTCAGCGGCGGCAAACTCATCTTCTTCCACGGCGACAGCGATCCGTGGTTCTCGCCGCTCGACACGCTCGGCTATTACCAATCACTTGTCGCAACAAATGGAGGTGCCCAGAAGGTATCCGAATGGAGCCGTATGTTCATGGTTCCCGGCATGGCCCACTGCGGTGGCGGTCCCTCGCTCGATCACTTCGACATGCTCACTGCAGTCGTCAGTTGGGTTGAGAAAGGCACCGCGCCTGACGCGGTGATCGCTACAGGTCAGGCATTCCCCGGTCGCAGCCGACCCCTGTGCGCATACCCAAGACACGCGCAGTACACCGGGACCGGTGACACCCAGGATGCCAGCAACTTCCGATGCCAGGACCCCGCACGCTGATGGCGAGAGGTTTCGAGTTATGAGTTTCAAACGCGTTCAGGGCACGGCAATTGCTGCAGGACTTTTGTTTGCCGCGAGCGTTGCTGCATTTGCGCAGCCTACCCCCGGCCAAGCCACACAGGCCGCAGCCGTTAAGCCGCTTCCTTTCGTCGGCCCGATCTTCGCCGATAACATGGTGCCTCAGCGAGGCAAGCCCGATACCATCTGGGGCTGGTCTGATCCTGGAGATACGACGACTCTTGTGATCATTGCAACCTCGCGACAAAACGGAAGGTGTAACACCGGCGTATCCCCTTTCAATGTCAACCAGGTCCCCAGGTAGAGCGGCGTTCCGTGCGGCGATGTCCCGCGCGTGAAGATTGTCCCGGTATCGAAGTCAACGTTCTCTACCCGCATGCAGTAGAGTTCGCGGGCGTTGCGCATTCCGGTGTCGCGCATTACCACGATGATGTCCTTCAGCGGCTGGTCGGCCAGTGCTGACAGCCTCCTTTCCGCTTCATCGTTCAGACGGAGCGACTGCCCATGTTCCTTGACGAGTGCAAAGTCGGGAACCTCAAAGATCAGAAGCGCGTTGTTGCCGTTCGAGGCCGATCCGGGAAACTGCAGCTTTTCGACCGCGTCTTTGGTGATCTCGTCCATGCGCATTCCGGCGATCTTCGTCTGCTCCAATAGTCGCCAGCCGTTTCTGTAATAGCGGCGGCTGTCGGCCTCGAGCCGTCCCGTTTTCACCCATTGAAGGAAATCCTTCGAGTATTCACGAAGCGTGGGCGGCTTCCTGTCGAGCGGGTCGCTGCCCTTGATCGCGTCAGCGAGTTTGAGAGCGGCAGCCTTTTGCGCTCTCGTTTCGCTGGTCTCCTTGGTGGACCCGCAGTAGCGCTCGCCGCGCACGGTGAAGACATACCAGTAATACTTCGACTCGTTCTTTCTGAACAGTTCCACGAGATCACCTCCAAGCAGCCCGCACGGAAGCAACTCGTGTGTTCCGCCGCACTAATCTGAGCGGAACAACAACATCGTACATCAGCTTGACTTCGATTCCAATCCAGTCAGGGAGAACAGTTACGCAATGCCAACGTCTGGTCCTTAGAACTCGATCCTTCCTTGAAAGGCAATCATGCGCGGAGAGCTATCTCCCCCGAGTCCGACACCGAGCAATCCGGTTGGCGGTGAGATCGTGCTTTCGAGCGTCCCAAATCGGGCCGGAATCGAAACACCGGGTACACCTGCTTCGACTTCATTGGGGAGTGCGAAATTCGGATGATTAAACGCGTTGAACATCTGAACATCGAACCGAAACTTAATCTCTTCTTTGATCGGAACAGTTTTAGTGATGTAGATGTCAGAGTCTGTGA
>NZ_JBARMD010000497.1:0-1670 GCF_049802275.1 Occallatibacter sp.
GGCTCTTCGTCGACGATCACTGCTCGGCGATCCGCGCGGTTCTGGAGCGCGGCATTCCCGGCGAGACTTACAACGTCGGCGGCAACAGCGAGCGCAACAATCTCCACGTCGTGAATACAATCTGCGACCTCGTCGACGAACTGCGCCCCGATGCAAGCATCGGCCCGCGGCGAAAGCTGATCAAATTTGTTGCCGATCGTCCCGGCCACGATCGCCGCTACGCGATCGACGCTCGCAAGATCGCTGGCGAACTGGGCTGGACACCTTCCGTTGACTTTGAACAGGGTCTGCGCAACACCGTGGAGTGGTATCTCAATCACGCATCGTGGATCGAGAATGTGCGCAGCGGCGCCTATCTAACGTGGATCAAGCAGAACTACGAGGAGAGGATCGCGCAATGAAAGGGATCATTCTCGCTGGAGGCTCGGGAACACGACTTTACCCGGTCACACATGTTGTTTCAAAACAGCTCCTGCCCGTTTACGACAAGCCGATGATCTACTACCCGCTGAGCACGCTGATGCTCGCCGGGCTGCGCGACATTCTCATCATCTCCACACCCGAAGACACGCACAGGTTTGTTGAATTGCTGGGCGACGGCAAGCGCTGGGGTATCAACCTCAGCTATGCCGTGCAGCCCAGCCCCGACGGACTCGCGCAGGCCTTCACCATCGGCCGCGAATTCATCGGCGCCGATACGTGCTCGCTGATTCTCGGCGACAACATCTTTTACGGCCAATCGTTTTCACGCGACCTGCAGCACGCGGCCAAACTGAAGAGCGGCGCGCTGGTCTTCGCATATCCCGTGCACGACCCCGAGCGTTACGGCGTTGTGGAGTTCGATGATGCGGGCAAAGCGATCAGTATTGAAGAAAAGCCACAAAAGCCGAAGTCGCGCTATGCCGTCACGGGCCTTTATTTCTACGACAACGACGTTGTGAAGCTTGCGACCGATCTCAAGCCTTCGGCACGCGGCGAATTGGAGATCACCGATCTGAACCGTCTCTATCTCGAGGCAGGCAAGCTGAAAGTCCAGGTGATGAGCCGCGGTATGGCTTGGCTGGATACAGGCACCCACGATTCACTGTTTGAAGCAGGGCTTTATATCCAGACCATCGAACGACGGCAGGGATTGATGATCGCCTGCCCGGAAGAGATCGCGTATCACTTCGGGTACATTACGGGCGACCAGCTCGAAGAGCTCGCAAAACCCGTGGCGAAGAGCGGATACGGACAGTACTTATTGGCGCTGCGCAATGAGCGACAGATTCCCGCAGGAAATAGCGAGTTATGAAGATTGAAGAGACTTCCCTGCCTGGCGTGCTGGTGATAACACCGAAGATTCACAGCGACAACCGCGGAGCCTTCTGGGAAACCTGGAACCACGAGGCCTTCGAGGCAGCGGGACTGCCCTGCACCTGGGTGCAGGATAATTTCTCTCTGTCAAAGAAGAACGTTGTCCGCGGCATTCACTATCAAACCGTCAATCCCCAAGGCAAACTCGTTCGGGCTACACATGGCGCCGTGCTGGACGTCGCGGTTGATCTACGCCGCAGCTCGCCGTGTTTCGGCGAACATGTCGCCGTCGAACTCAGCGGAGAAAACGCTCGCATGCTTTGGATACCGGAAGGATTCGGACATGCCTTTCTGGTGCTGACCGAGGTCGCCGG
>NZ_JBARMD010000498.1:0-14321 GCF_049802275.1 Occallatibacter sp.
TCATTCAGCGTGGTTGCGCCGATCGCCCGCAATTCACCGCGCGCCAACGGCGGCTTCAACATATTGCTCGCGTCGATTGCGCCTTCCGCCGCACCTGCGCCAACCAATGTGTGCAGCTCGTCGATGAACAAAACGATCTGTCCATTCGACTCCTCGATTTCCTTCAGCACTGCTTTCAGGCGGTCCTCAAATTCGCCGCGGTACTTGGCCCCAGCCAGCATCGATCCAAGGTCGAGCGAGATCACGCGCTTCTCACGCAGGCTCTCCGGCACGTCTCCCGAAACGATGCGCCGCGCCAATCCTTCCACAATCGCGGTCTTGCCTACGCCCGGTTCGCCGATCAGCACTGGATTATTCTTCGTGCGCCTGCTCAGCACCTGGATCACACGACGGATCTCTTCGTCGCGCCCGATCACAGGATCAAGCTTGCCCCGACGCGCCAGCTCGGTAAGGTCCTTGGCGTATTTCTCAAGCGCCTGAAATTTGCCCTCAGGATTCTGGTCAGTCACGCGCTGCGATCCCCGCACGGCGGTCAGCGCCTGCAGTATGGCTTCATGCGTAGCGCCAACGGCCAGCAGTGCATCCCGGGCAGCGTCGCCCTTCTGGTGCGCCACGCCCAGCAACAGGTGCTCGGTCGAAATGTACTCATCCTTGAAATTCGCAGCCTCGCGAAACGCCTGGTCCAGCACCTTGGTGAGCGCATTGCTCGGGCCAGGCTGCGTTGAGGCACCCTGCACGCGAGGCAGTTTCTCCTCGAGCTGGTGCAGATTGCTCTCCAGCCGCTCTGTGGGAACGCCGATCTTTTCAAGCACCGC
Organism: Occallatibacter sp.; assembly: GCF_049802275.1. Classification (NCBI taxonomy): domain Bacteria; kingdom Pseudomonadati; phylum Acidobacteriota; class Terriglobia; order Terriglobales; family Acidobacteriaceae; genus Occallatibacter; species Occallatibacter sp. The sequence goes on from NZ_JBARMD010000498.1 coordinate 816, forward strand.
CGGAATTACTCCCTCGCGGTCCTCAATGAGCGCAAGCAGCAAATGCACCGGCTGGATCTCGGGATTGCCGAGCTCCGCCGCGCGTCCCTGCGCCTGCTGCATCGCCTCTTGCGATTTCACGGTCAGTTTTTCCCAGCGAATTGCCATATAATTCAGCTCCTAGCCACTAGCTTCCAGCCTCTAGCTTGCTCTTCAAAGGCAAAAAGTGCAGCTCAATAGCAAGAGATTTGATTTTCATCGTCCGCGTTGCAGAAACAATTGCGCCGGGGCGGCAGACCACGACCCCGGCGCTCTCGGTCATTCATTGAAGCTGGCCACAGTACAAACAAGCTAAGAGCTAAAAGCTAGCGGCTAAAAGCTCGGTCTTTACCGTGCTCCAACCAGTTCCTGTTCTTCCTTCTTGCCTTCCAGCTTGCTCTGGCCGCCGACATTTACCTTAATCTGCTTCGGCTGCGCTTCAGGCTTCTTGTTCAGTTCCAGCTTCAGAACCCCGGCGTTGTAGCTGGCCTGCACGTTCTCTGGGTCCACTGTCGAGGGAAGCGTGAAGGCGCGATAGAAGCTGCCGTAGCGCCGCTCGATCCGATGGAAGTTCTCTTCCTTCTCGTCCTTCTCAAGTTTGCGCTCACCTTTCACGGTCAGCGTGTTGTTTTCGACCCGAATGTCCAGGTCTTTCTCTTCCATGCCGGGAACTTCGAGCTTCAGAACGACCTTCTTGGCGTCTTCATAGATATCGACAGCCGGAACAAAGCTGGCAGTCGTTAACGGGTTGTCGCCTTCGTTCATTTCGCGGAACAGTGAGTTCACGCGATTCTGCAGTGCGATGACATCGCGAAAGGGGTCCCAACGTGTAATTGGCATGATTGTGTGTCCTCCAACTGATTTAGGGATGTTGGCTGGGGCTTCGACCCAACCCTACAGTCAATCTGATGACACTATAGCACGACAGATTCATAAAATATGAGCGTAATACACTAATATTGTGCACGTAAGCGTAAACAGCTAAAAGCCTGTGAGAGCGTCAGACATTCAGGTGCCATGGATGAGCAACAGCCGGAAAAGGTCGTCCGCGATCTCTGATTCTTCGGTTCGAGGCCGCTCCGCCAAGAGCGTTCGATGGCGAAGGCGGTGGGGCCTCTAGAATCAAAAGAGATGACCCTCCTGTCCGGCCTTCCCTCCTACATGGATTGGCACTGGCTTTGGCTAACCATTGCGGCTTTTCTCGCCGGAGTGCTGAATGCCGTCGCGGGTGGAGGATCGTTTCTGCTGTTTCCGGCAATGCTGGGCATGAAAATGCTCCCAATCCAGGCCAACGCAACCAACACGGTAGCCCTTTGGCCGGGCCAGCTCACGTCAGTTGCGGCCTACCGCGCAGACGTTCGCAGGAATCTTGGTGTGGCGATTCCGATGGCGGTTGCCGGGCTGATTGGCGGAACGGGCGGGGCTCTCGTGCTCCTCAACACTCCCCAGATGACGTTCCTGCACCTCGTACCTTGGCTGCTTCTCGTAGCAGCAGTCATCTTCGCGCTCAGCGGCCCGGTCTCGCGTTGGCTTGAACACCGCAAATTCCAACGCAATCACACGCCTCAAACAGGCGACGTGCATCGACCTCATATGACAGCGGTGTTCATCGGAACGGTTGCAGTCTGCTTCTATATCGGCTACTTCGGGGCCGGCGCCGGGTTCCTCATCATCACGCTGCTCTCGCTTTTCGGCTACCAGGATCTGAACGAGATCAATGCGCTTAAAGTCGTGTCCACCACGATGGCCAACGGCATCGCCTTCGTGCTCTTCGTCATCAACGGACAGGTTGTGTGGCGCTACTGCCTGCTCGCCATGGTCACGTGTGCGATCGGTGGATATACCTCGGCAAGCCTGGCGCGCAGGATTCCGCAGGCCGTCCTGCGCCTGACCGTTGTGCTGATTGGATTGGGCATGGCGGCGTGGTTCTTCTACCGGAACAGCTCATAGGAAGTTCAATGTTTTGAGTTCAAAGTTTTCAGTTCCCAACTGCGAACTACCAACTCAGAACTACGAACTAAAATAGAGTCATGAGTCACGAAGGCATTCGATTCGTAAACAAAGAGGAGCAGGCCGGGCACGAAGATGCCGAAAAGCCGCTCGCTCGAATTGCCGTCACTCCCGACAAAGTGCGTGTGAAGATCACCGAGGGCACAGGACTCGAGATCGACTGGCAGGACGGGCACAAAAGCGCGTGGAACTTCGCCTGGCTTCGCGATGCGTGCCCATGCGCCACATGCATTGACGAACGCAAGGCCCAGGGCCGCAAAGCGGGCCAGCCCAAGCCCAAGCCAACTGCCCTGCTGCCGCTGTATACCCCATCAGCCAAACCCGCGAGCGCGCACGGAGTAGGCCGTTATGCCCTTCAATTCAACTGGGCAGACGGTCACTCCGGCGGCATCTATTCATGGGATTATCTGCGCCGTCACTGCCAGTGCGCAGAGTGCAAATTCGAAGCGCCCGAGAGCATGGGCACGCCCAACTAATCGCGGCCTGTGATAGCGCAATCCACACATATTGCAGGAAGTTATAAGTTACTGCCGGTACTGAAGATTCGCACCTTTTTCTCGAATTCTGAAGAGACTGCATGGTACAGTTGCTTTCCAGAACCCAGGGAGGCGCACGTGAGTCTTAAGCAATTCCTTGCCAAGCAGTTCATCGACGTCATTCAGTGGAACGAGCAGGAAGATGGAATGCTCGCCTACCGGTATCCCATGCAGGACATGGAGATTCAGAATGGCGGCCAGCTTACCGTTCGCGAGTCCCAGGTGGCGCTCTTCGTCAACGAAGGCAAAGTCGCCGATGTCTTTTCACCCGGGTTGCATACGCTTACAACGCGCAACCTCCCCGTACTTACAGACCTGATGAACTGGGACAAGGACTTCGAATCTCCGTTCAAGTCGGACGTATATTTCTTCTCCACCCGGCTGCAGATCGATCAAAAGTGGGGCACGGCAACGCCCATCACCATCCGCGACAAGGAATTTGGTGCTGTGCGCCTGCGCGGTTACGGCATCTACTCCTATCGCATCTCCGACCCTCGCACCTTCTTCACCCAGGTGAGCGGCACGCGGGACGCTTTCTACGCCTCCCAGCTCGACGGCCAGTTGCACAACACCGTCGTCGCTCGCATGACCGACATCTTCGCCAACAGCGATGTCGCTTATCTGGATATGGCGGCCAAGCAATCTACTTTGGGAGCCCAAATTGCCGAAGAGATGAAGCCGGCCTTCGCGGCGCTGGGTCTCGAGTTGACCCAATTCGTCGTCGAGAGCATTTCAATGCCGGACGACCTGCAGGAAATCATCGATCAGCGGATCGGAGTAGGAATGGCTGGAGATATTGGACGCTACACCCAGTTTGAAGCGGCGCAGGCTCTGGAACTGGCCGCGGCGAACACCGGTGGAACCGCAGGCATGGGCGTGGGAATCGGCGCGGGAGCGGCAATGGCCCAGGCCATGATGTCCCCGATCAAACCGATCGCAAGTACTTCGGCTCCCGCATCGGTCGGCGCAGTCCGGTATTGCATGGAGTGCGGAAAGGCCATACCGGAAGGTGCGAAGTTCTGCCCGGGGTGCGGAAGGGCGCAATGAACTGTCCGTCCTGCGGCGCCCCGATGCACCTGGCAGCGGGCAGCGATTACATGCAATGCGAGTTCTGCAAGAACATCCACATTGCAGATCCCGACGACGAAGGTGTTCGTCTTACTGAAGAACCGTCGGCGCTCTCGTGCCCCATTTGCGGTGATCCGCTCTGGAACGCAACCCTTACCGGGGTGCGGCTCCAATCTTGCCGGAAGTGCCGCGGCATGCTTATCCCCATGGAGACGTTCGTCGACCTGATTGAGCAATTAAAGGCGAAGCAGGGCGACGCGGTGGCGACTCCGAAGAGAGCAGCTCCCAATGAATTGCGCCGGACCATCAATTGCCCGAAATGCCATCGGCCGATGGAGGCGCACTTCTATCTCGGCGGAGGCAGCGTGGTCATCGACGGCTGCGACCCGTGCTGCCTCAACTGGCTCGATCACGGCGAATTGATGCGCATCGTGCGCGCCCCCGACTAGGGGCACAAGAAACATGCCCTGAGAGCAATCGACAATCAATCGTGAATTTCGCGTTCGTCGAGCAACCGGCGTTCTTCTGACTTTTCGATCTCCTCAATCAGCTGCAGGAGTTGCTCGCGCTTGCGGTCGCTCAGGTCAAGAAAGCGAATACCCACATTGAATGGGTCGTAGATGGCTTGCGTCACGCCTCCCAGGCGAAACGGCAGGCCCTCGACGCGAAACTCAACCTCCACCCGCCTGAAAACCCCAACAGGGAATCGTCTGTCGGTCAGAATGTGACAGCCACCGGGGCTCAAGTCGATAATGCGCCCATTCACATCCGCCGCCAGGTTGATCAGGTGAATGACAGCGTTCGTCTCGATTTCATGTCTTGGTTCAAAACGCCGTCGTATCCGCCCAGCAGGAGAAAGGGACTCCGCGAGAATCTCTCGTGAAGAGTCCGGACCTGGGTTTATCGCGCGCCTCCGGTCATCTGCCACGCCTGTAACTCCCCTCGCTCGAGTGCGAGGACAGCTCTAGTGGCCGCTAGCCAATTCCCAGGGCCTCTTCGGTGCCGGAGCCTCGTCTTCTCGTCCGCGCAGGCGGTCGTACTCATACACGTCACTCGTTGTACCGAGCGACTCGTTATAGAGGCTTGTCCCGCCCGTCAGTTGCGTCAATTCCTCGCTGAACGCGTGAATGGCATGCAATTGAGCCGCCGTTGCGGGCAATTCATATTGGGAAGTCTTAATGAACTTCTGATAACCTCTGTCAAGCAGCCGCGCCACCTCGCCACGCACCAGGATGCCGGGGTGCTCGGCAAATGCAACCGGTCCGCTCCCATTGTTGCGGGCGGGGACAACCACTGCTGCAACCCCGGATTTGCTCACCAGCATTCCACCTTGAACATCTTTGAACGCGGAAACGTCGAAGCCGTGTGCGCGAAGGGCTTCAAGAGCCTGGTCAAAACTCGGATGGATGGTCTCTCTGGGCATAATTGATTCTCTATTTGCGAAGATAGGTAAGGCTGGTTCCTCTTCAAATCTCGCACACCCGGAGCTATCCCCGCAATCGATGTCCTTTGGGGTCAAACTCGTTCTTCCCGCATCGCCCCTCCAACCCATCTCGCACGGGTCGCCAATATGAGCATATTGCGCATGAAAAAGTCCGCTTTCAACGAACTTCACTCGCACGGCGAGGAGGCCTATCCGCATGAATGTTGCGGAGTCCTTGTCGGGCGCGCAGACACTGAAGGATGGATCGTCGCATATGCAGTTCGTGCCGACAACAGCCGGACAGACTCGCCGCGGAACCGCTACGCCATTGCTCCTCTGGAACTCGTGAAGATCTTGCGCGAGGCCCGAAGTCGCAATCTCGAAATTGCCGGCTTCTATCATAGCCACCCCGATCACCCGGCACTGTGGTCGCAGACTGACCTGGAGGAGGCGCACTGGCTGGGGTGTTCTTACCTCATAACCGAGGTCGCTGAAGGACGCGCGGTGGTGACGAATTCGTTTGTCCTCTCGGGCACGAAGGAAGAGGACAAGCAGTTCGTTCCAGAAAGAATTGAACTCCTGGACTGATGAACCCCAGGCCTGCATCGCGCTGAAACCAAAGCGTCCTTCGTTCTGAAATGGCTCCGGCTAGTCTGAGCCGTTTCTGTTTTTGTTAACCTGTAAAGGTAGCCTGGAAGCAATTCCTCATTGCGGCAACACTAGCATCGATTCGCATTCGAATTCCAGGACGCTTTCCGAATCCAAGTACGATCGAGAACTGACTGACCATGGCGACTGCAACCGAATCTACTCCGCTGCCCGAGCTGACCACCGACGACCTCTCGCGCTACTCGCGCCACCTGATCCTGCCCGAAGTCGGCATGGAAGGTCAGCGCAAACTGAAAGCCGCGCGCGTGCTGTGCGTGGGAACCGGCGGATTGGGTTCTCCCCTTGCGCTGTATTTGGCCGCGGCTGGAATCGGCACGCTGGGATTGGTCGACTTCGACGTGGTAGACGCCAGCAACCTGCAGCGTCAGATCATCCACTCGACAAGAGACATTGGGCGAAAGAAACTCGACTCCGCGGCGGAGAAACTCATTGCGCTTAATCCCGCACTCAACGTCGTCAAGCACGAAACGATGCTCTCGAGTGCCAACGCACTGGAGATTCTCAAGGACTACGACATCGTTGCCGACGGAACCGACAATTTCCCCACGCGCTACCTCGTCAACGATGCCTGCGTGCTGCTGGGCAAACCGAACGCCTACGGATCGATCTTCAGGTTTGAAGGGCAGGCCAGCGTGTTCGCGACCAGGGAGGGGCCATGCTACCGCTGCCTCTATCCCGAGCCTCCACCTCCGGGCCTGGTTCCAAGTTGCGCCGAAGGCGGAGTGTTGGGGATTCTACCCGGCCTGGTCGGCGTAATCCAGGCAACCGAAGTCATCAAGCTGATTCTCGGCAAAGGCAGCCCGCTCATCGGCCGGCTGCTTTTAGTGGATGCGCTTGGCATGCGTTTCCGCGAATTGAAGCTGCGCAAAAATCCTGAGTGCCCCGTTTGCGGCGAGAACCCGACAGTCAAGGAATTGATCGATTACCAGCACTTCTGCGGTATCGTTCCCGAATCGAAAGAGGAGAGCGCTGTGAAGAATGGCATTCCGCAGTTGAGCGTCAAGGAACTGAAGCACCGCATCGATGCCGGCGAGGACGTTTTTATCCTCGACGTCCGCGAGCCGTACGAATATCAGATCGCGCAGATTGGCGGAAAGCTGATTCCGCAAAATGATGTCCCGCAGCGCCTCGCCGAAATTCCTCGCGATCGCGAGATCGTCGTGCAATGCCGCTCAGGCGCGCGCTCCCAGCGTATCGCAGAATTCCTGAAGCAATCAGGGTATACACAGGTCGTAAATCTTGCTGGCGGCATTCTCGCGTGGAGCGTCGAAATCGACCCCGGGGTTCAGAAATACTGAGCGATCAGCAGAGATGCAGTCCGCTGAAAGCGAAACCCCCGTTGCGGATGCCTATCGTGCGATCTCCATCGGGCCAGCCTTGCTCGGTTCCGCTGGTTTCCCGTTCTCTTCCATCTTGCCGAATATCATTTTGCCGCTGGCGGTTTGCAGCACGCTCGTCACCGAGATTTCAACCGCCCGGCCGATCATCTTGCGGGCGTGATCGACAACCACCATGGTGCCATCATCCAGATAGCCGACACCCTGGTTGTACTCCTTGCCTTCCTTGAGAATGAGCACATTCATCTTTTCGCCGGGCAGCACAACAGGCTTGAGCGCGTTGGCAAGGTCGTTGATGTTGAGGACTTCGACGTGATGAAGATGGGCCACCTTGTTCAGGTTGAAATCATTGGTGACAACCTTGGCTTCCCATTTTTTGGCTAGTTCCAGCAGCTTGAGATCAACTTCCCGGATCGACGGAAAGTCATCCGGAACAATCTGCACCTGGATATTGGTGTTGGACTGCATGCGTTGCAGCATGTCCAGCCCGCGTCGCCCGCGCTGTCGCTTTGAACCGTCAGTTGAGTCGGCCACAATTTGCAACTCGCGTAAAACAAACTCAGGGACGACCATCATCCCATCGATAAAACCCGCTTCGGCGATATCGGCAATGCGCCCATCGATGATCACGCTGGTATCGAGCACCTTCGCGCTCTTTCGGGTTGGACGATCGCCGGCAAACCACGTGCCAAAAGCGGATGGATTGAGCAGATCGCCCTTGCTCGCGCCAACCAGCAGGCCCACATAGGTCATCAGCAGCAGAACAAAGATCTGCAGCACCGCCGATGTAGACGAGTTAAGTGGGGCTGAGCGGAGCACGAGGCAGAAGAGCGCTGCGCCAAATATGCCCAGCACACTTCCGGCAACGGCCCCGACGAGCCGGCGCAGGCTAAGGGCGCGCACGCGAAATTCAAACACGATTACTGCGCACGCAGCCAACCCGCCGCCCACTGCTCCTGCCCAACCGGTTACGCCGAAGGGATGAAGGAAGTAGCAAACTCCGGACAATAAGGCAACAAAAAGAAAACGAACAAGAATGAGATCCATAACGCCTGCTTCCACTGGTGGGAAAGAACATATACCAGTTTGCGCACCGTTGGAGAGTATGCCCACCGGCCTGTTCAATCGTCAAGTGGGCATGGCAATCGCAAACGCACCAATGACATTGCATTGCGATTACCTCCGGGGAGGTGAACCAGCAGCGGGAGTCGCCGCCCCGGATCCAATCGATGTCAGGAGGCGACCGCCAGTTCGGCGTTGACCAGGCGCGAAACCCCCTTGCGGGGTCCACGCTTTCGGGCGCTCATAATCTTCACGCGCTCCAGCAATTCCTGCGGAGAGCAGGTCTTTTTAGCCAGCAGGGCATCAGCTCCATGAATCTGGCCATTCATTTTTTGGGGATCGCCCAGAATCACCATAGGGACATGGGAGGCGATTTGCTTCAATTTTAAGACAAGCTGATCGCCGTTCATCTGGGGCATGGCATGGTCCGCCAGAACCAGATCAATTTGGTTGTCGGCAAAAAGGGCGATCGCCTCCTGGCCGTTGCTGGCCGATAGCACACGGTAACCGTTTGTTACCAGCATGAACTTCAGGACAGATAGATCCTGCTCGTTGTCGTCTACGCAAAGAATAACTTTCTTAGGCCTCATGTTAAGGGTCCTACTCCTGTCGTTAGATTTTTTTAGACCCGTTCCGAGGCGCACAGCAGCGGTGCCCGCTTGTTGGTCGGGCAAGGCTCGTCGGGTCCGGGGCCGGCGGCCACAAGCGGAGTTCCTGTCCCGGGAATCGAGGCACACAAGACCGACCGAGTGGCGCACAGTAAGGAGTGCGACCCCCCAGACGCCCTTCGTCTGCAATCAATCCGTAAGAGGGGAGACCTCGCTGCGGTCAGATTGTGTTTGAAGCCGTTATGAAATCCGGAAAAATTCCGGCTGAACTTTCGTTCAATGCTTGGGCAAGAGTACGGAGAGCGGAATCATGTGAAAAGAGGGAACAGGAAGCGAAACTCAACATGAAAACCATCTTGCAACAAAGGAAAAACCGCCAGAATGAACATAGAAAGTAACTTGGCTTGATTAAATTCTGTTGAAAGCTTGTGTATTACGGCAGGAAAAGCTGACCCTTTGCAACGCGAACAGTGCTGCCTCCAACGCGCACATCGCTTACCTTGCCTGAAATGAGATCGGCACCGAGAAATAAATCGCTTGCGCGGCCAATCTCAACCCCCTGCTTAACGTGGATTTGTTGCCGCGGAGCGACGATGCCGTGGCCAACCAGGTAGCTGATGGCGCATCCGGCCGCCGAGCCCGTGGCTGGATCCTCGCCGCCGTAAAATTGCATCCGCGCTCTCCACGCTGGATCGCCGCCGGTCGGTCCAAGAACATAAAACCAGCGGCCCCCTTTTTCGCGGAGATACTTTGTCGCTTCCTCGTGGTCGACCCTGAGGTGCGCAAGCGCTTCGTGCGAACGCAGCGTGACGATCGCGAAGGCCGTGCCCGTTGAGACGACCTGGGGGGGAGCAGCGGCGTGAAAGTCGCTCGTGTTCAGCCCCGTCAGGCGAGCGACCGTTTTCGGCTCAAGCTGCGCGCCAAACTCGGGATCGCGCTGGATCATCTCCCCGTAGAGGCTATGGTGATTGAAGCGTACGGGAACAGATCCAACGTTCAGAGCCAGTCGAACGGTGTTGTCATGAAGCGTCTCTGGGGCCGAGAGCTTGAGCACGCTGGCCGTCCCCAGGGTTGGATGGCCGGCAAATGGCAGCTCTTCCTGGGTTGTGAAGATGCGCACGCGCACTCCTTCACTTTTTTCGGTCTCCAGGTCGCGGCGCTGAATAAAAGTGGTCTCAGACAGATTGAACTCGCGTGCAATGGCCTGCATGCGTTCGGTCGCAAGCCCCACGGTGTCAAACACGACCGCGAGTCCGTTGCCTTTGAGGGCGATCTCTGTAAATACGTCGACAACCTGATAATCGAGTGCCTGGCTGGGAGAGGCGAAGGTGGCCATGCCCCATTATGAATGGAGACGCCCTTTCGCACGATGCTTCAGAGCGTGATCAAGGGGGGCGGGATGCGCGTTCCGGAGTTTTCGATGAAGCTGCGCATGCGTCGGGCCTCCGCGCGCTGGACAGCTATCAACAGCATATGGCGACGGATGTGATCGCCATGACGAAGATGCGCGAGTTGGGCTTCGTCACTCTCTGCGTCCTTCTCCAGACGTACGATACGTTCTTCAATCAGGGCACGGAACCGCGAGCTGATCCCGAATCCCTCGCGAGAATCTGGGGCAGCGTCTTCCACAGGCATCACAAACTCCAGGCGGCGAGATCCGTTGAAATAAATTGCACAATAAACTCAAGTTGTCTCTGCCACCGCCGATGGTAGCGATGAGCATCCGTCCGCGCCAGATTACGAGGTAGCGAAACTAGGGTAATCGCATTGCCCCAAAAAACGACGAGGCTGGAGAGTTACTCCCAGCCTCTCATTTGCGCCGCATCGTCGAAATCAGCGACTCATGCCGCTGCCAGCGCCCTGCTGCGGAGCGGCGATCACTGCGACAACCATGCGGGTCCCTTCATCGAGATGAATGTCCCGCCGTGCGCCGAGGAGCAATCCGGATGCGTTCGAAAAGGGCAGCCCATTGATGTCGTTCGCCAGCAGAACTCCCGGGATTGACGTGGTGCGAATCGCAACATTCCCGTTGCGCGCCACAATGCTGCCCGGAGCGGGCATGCCCGATTGATCCGTCGTACCGGGTTGAGTCGTCGTATTCGACGCCGAGCCCGCTCGTTCATTGTTCAAGCCCGGTCGATCATTGCTCTGGTTCATGCTGCCGTTCGATCCGTTCATGCCCGGCGAGGAAGAGGGTGTGCTGGGTGGAGCGGGGTTCAGACCATTCGCGCTCGGGACGCTATTGTCCGTTCCGCTGCCCGTTGCGGGAGTGACTGACTGGATGACAGATTCGATCGCCAATGTCCTGCCGCCCTTCAACTCGGCGGTGTCAAACTGGATCGCGATCTGTGAGTTTTCTTTTCCGTCCCCGCGCGCCTGCACATTGGTGACGCGGCCGACCAATTTCGACCCCTTCGGAATATCCGCCCCACCAGCGAATTTCAAGTCTTCCCTGGTCTTCACCACCACACTGTCACCCTGCTTGGCAGACTTGGAATCGAGATTGTTCACCAATTCGCCCGTCACAGGCTTCAAGTCGGCGGCGGTCGCACTGCGCCTTGCGTCGATGGCATTCTGCTGCGATTGCCCGGCAGGAGCCGGGGCCGCGGGGGCCTGTTGTGTTTGCTGGTCCTGCTGCTGCGCTGGATGCTGCTGCGCGGGCTCCTGTTGGGCAGGCGAAGGGAAACTGGAAAAAGTGGCAAGCGCCACCGCGATTACTGTGGCTGCTTTTATGAAAAGGTCCTGCATTGATTCACCATCCGGGTCGGCCGTCGAGTTGCGGCGCGAGAAACTGCTTGCTCTGTTGTGGATGGCACGATGACTGCCAAAACTGGATAAGTGGGTAAATAAAACTCAAAAAGTTCCCATCGCAATCAAAACAGGACTCTTGAATTTTCAAATACTAGAGAGTTTGTTGCTGGAATAAATGCGAAACGAGCGAAGTTTGTGCGCAAACGTGTAAATTCTCGCGTGTATAAATTTCTGCTCTCGAGCTATCGACCCTCAGGCGCTGGCGCGTAGTAGCCCCGCCGCACCTGCACCTTCATATCGTCGCCCTTGCACTGCACGGAAATGTGGCGGAAGGTGCCGTCCTGTTTCGCGTTGGTGGGCGTATAACTAGCCAGATATTCGGTGCGGAGCTCTTCCTCGATCACTTGGAACGCAGCCTCGAGTTTCTTGCCATTGCTGCCCACGTTGATCAGGCGACCGCCGCTCTCCTCGGATATCTTCTTGGCTGCCGAGTAACCGTTGTAGCCAAAACCACCGTAGAAGCCGGGGTCTGCGATGAGTATCACGTAGATAATCGTGTTTGCCTTCTGCGCAGCGGCAATCGCTTCCTGTATCTTGTGGTCGCTGCCCTGGTCGTCGCCGTCGGTCAGGATGATCATTGCCTTGCGGCCGTTCTGCTGCGCCATCTTCTCATTCGAGGCGAGGTAGATGGCGTCGTAGAGCAGAGTGCCCTTTGGCCCCCCCTGGGTGGGGATGGTCCCGCCACCGAGGCCAGGGATGCCGGAACCGCCATTGCCGCCGGCAGTATTGATCTGCGCCTTGTCCATGGCGTGACTAAGCATGTGGGCGCTGTTGGTGAAGTCCTGCAGCAGGTCGACATTGACGTCAAAGGAGAGCAGAAACGCCTGGTCCTTTGATTTGAGTACGTTCTCAAGGAATTGGCTTCCCGCCTGCTGCTCCAGAGGCAGCACGTCGATCTGGCTCCCCGACGTGTCCAACAGAATACCCAGCGTCAGCGGCAGATGCGTTTCCGCGTTGAAGTTCTTCAGCGTCTGGGGAACCTTGTCTTCCGAAACCGCGCAATCGTCTTTGGTGAGATGAGGCACCAGTTCGCCCGACTTGGTCTTTACGGTAAAGAAGAGATCCACGAGGTTGACGTTGAGCTTGAGAGTGCCCATCGACTCTTCCTCGGGCGGTGCAGCGGGTGCGTTGCTCACCGGAGGAGCATCCGGCGAAGGAACAAGTTGCCCCCACGCTCCTGCGCAAACCAGCGGCAGGGCAAACGCTAATGCGACGAAAGTGCGGGTGACATGCATGCTGCTAGGTTTGACGAATAAATCGGTCTGAAAGAGAGCATAGCTTATCTCTTTCAAGCCGTTCAGGGCAAACCTGCGAGGCTCTGTCGCGTCTGATACTCTGACGGGTGCAGACCTTTCCGTCTCTTTGGCCGCGAAGGGGTGCATCTGCGGGGCCAAAAAACCGGCTGGCGCAGTGTCATATGGGAGGAAAGAATACCTGTGGACCTTGGCTTTAAATCACTGGCGCTGACCGCAATTCTGAGTTCGTCTTTGGGCCTCAGCCCGGCGGCCTTTGCCCAGACACAACCCCAGCAGGCTCCGGCTGACCAACAGGCGGTTCCGGATGCTCCAGCCCCACAGGCTCCTTCTTCTTTCAAGGGTTTTGGCCCCGTGACTCCGGGTAGCGGCTCGGCATCCACTGCGGCCACTTCGAATCCTTCCAGCACTTCAAGCACTTCGACGGATGTGCCGCGGCAGGCACCCTCCACCCAGCCGCCGCCCAGCCAGACCAAAGACGTCCAGACCACCCCGCCGGAGACGATGACTCCGGAGGACATTGGGTCGAGGCTCGTCGTGAACACCACCTACGTCGAAGTCCCGGTCACAGTGAAAGACTCCAAAGGCAAGCCCATCGCAGGGTTGACCTGGCGTGATTTCAGGGTTTACGAAAACGACACGTGGGAGCCCCTCAAAATATTCACCGTTGACCCGGCTCCCTTGTCGATCGCGTTTGTCATCGACCAGAGC
>NZ_JBARMD010000499.1:0-8168 GCF_049802275.1 Occallatibacter sp.
ATGCTTCGCCATCGCCACGCAATCTTCCAGGGTCACTCCGTCGATCGGGATAAACGGCACCACATCTGCCGCGCCCATCCGCGGATGCGCGCCCTGGTGTTGTGTCAGGTCAATCAGTTCGGCGGCCTTGCCCACGCCGCGAATTGCCGCCTCCTGGATTGCCTCCCGCTCGCCCACGAGCGTGATCACGCACCGGTTGTGATCCGCATCCATCTCGCGATCGAGCAGGTACACTCCAGGCAGCTTCATGGCCTCGACAATGGCGTCCACCTTGGCCTTGTCGCGCCCCTCAGAGAAATTAGGTACGCATTCTACCAATGTATTTGGCACGAAGAGAAGGATAAATCAGAGGGCACGTCAAGATGTCATTACGACAGACTTCTGAGAGAGGGAGCTGAGAAACCAGGCTTGGCTTGACGTGCTGCATATTATTTGCTCATGTCATTCTGAGCGGAGCATCTTGGGGCCCCGCAGACAATGTCTGTGGGGTAAGCGGAGCGAAGAACCTGCTTTTTCTCTCTCCATTTCCTAACGTCAGGATTCCAGTTCAACACGCATACCATCGGATATATCCTCAACTTGCCCATAAACCAGGAACACTGATGCACGACCTGCACGACTTCGCCACCCGTTACACCGCTGCATGGTGCAGCCAGAACGCTGCGAGCGTCGCCGCCTTCTTCTCGCCGCAAGGCTCTCTCACCATCAACAGCGGCACCCCAGCCGTCGGCCGCCCCGCCATCACTGCGGCTGCGCAATCTTTCATGACGGCTTTTCCCGATATCGAGATCAGGATGGAACGCATCGTTCAGCGCGGCGACCACGCCGAGTATCACTGGACCCTCATCGGCACGAATACCGGCCCCGGCGGCACCGGAAATCGCGTCCGCATCAGCGGCTTTGAAAGCTGGCGTTTCGGTTCAGACGGCCTTATCGCCGAATCACAAGGCAAGTTCGACAGCGCCGATTACATGCGACAGCTCGCCGGCGAATCTTCTTCGACTTGACTCGGTACGGCAAGCAACCTCAACTCCCACGGTAGTATCCTCAGTGTGTCGATCTCGCAGGAGTTTTTCTCATGACCACAACCAGCGCGTCCCCCATCATCCGCGCCCCGCGCGGCAACACTCTCCGCTGTAAAGGCTGGCAGCAGGAAGCCGCCCTCCGCTGCCTCATGAACAACCTCGATCCCGAAGTGGCCGAGCGCCCGCAAGACCTCGTTGTCTATGGCGGCATTGGCCGTGCCGCGCGAAACTGGGAATGCTTCCACGCCATCGTTAATGAACTCGAGCGCCTCGGCCCTGAAGACACGCTCCTCGTCCAATCCGGCAAGCCTGTCGCTGTTTTTCCCACCCACGAAATGGCTCCGCGCGTCATCATCGCCAACTCCAACCTCGTGGGCAAATGGGCCACGTGGGATCACTTCAACGAACTCGACCGCAAGGGCCTCATGATGTACGGCCAGATGACGGCCGGCTCGTGGATCTACATAGGAACGCAGGGAATTCTGCAGGGCACATTCCAAACCTTTGCCGCCCTCGCCGAACGCCACTTCGGCGGATCTCTCAAAGGCAAGCTCGTCGTTACCGGCGGCATGGGTGGAATGGGTGGCGCGCAGCCCTTGTCCGTCACACTCAATGGCGGAGTCATGCTAGCCATCGACGTCGATCGCAGCCGAATCGAGCGCCGCGTTGACACACGCTACTGCGACACCATCAGCGAGGACCTTGACGAAGCGCTCACCCTCTGCGAGTCCGCCCGTCGCGAAGGTCGGGCCCTCTCGGTCGGACTCGTTGGCAACTGCGCCGATATCCTGCCCGAAATCGTTCGCCGCGGCGTCCAGGTCGACGTCGTCACAGACCAGACCAGCGCCCATGATCCGCTCAACGGCTACATCCCGCAGGGTCTCGGCTTCGCGGATTCAGCCCGCCGCTCCCACCGTGATCCGATCGCAGCCGCCACCGAACTCCGCCACCGCGATCCCGAAGAATACGTTCGCCGCTCCACCGCCTCCATGGTTGTCCATGTCGATGCCATGCTCTCCCTGCAGCGCTCCGGCGCCGTCACCTTCGACTACGGCAACAACATCCGCCGCTTCGCCTTCGATGCCGGATGTGCCGACGCCTTTCTCATCCCCGGCTTCGTCCCCGAGTACATTCGTCCGCTCTTCTGCACCGGCGCTGGCCCCTTCCGCTGGGTCGCGCTCTCCGGCGATCCCAAGGACATCGATGTGACGGATGATCTGGCGCTTGAGTTATTCCCGGAAAACGAAATCCTCACCCGCTGGATGAAACTTGCCCGCGGCCGTTTTGCATTCCAGGGTTTGCCCGCGCGCATCTGCTGGCTCGGATATGGTGAGCGCGCCAAAATGGGCGAAGCGATGAACGACCTCGTGAAGAAGGGGAAGATCTCCGCGCCCATCGCCATTGGCCGCGACCACCTCGACACCGGCTCCGTCGCCAGCCCTTATCGCGAAACAGAAAAGATGCTCGACGGCAGCGACGCTGTAGCTGACTGGCCGATCCTCAACGCGCTGCTCAACACCGCATCGGGCGCAACGTGGGTCAGCTTCCACCACGGTGGCGGAGTAGGCATGGGCTACTCACTCCACGCCGGCCAGGTAACAGTAGCCGACGGCACTAACATTGCCTCCCACAAGATCGCAAGAGTCCTCAACAACGATCCAGGAATAGGCGTAGCCCGCCACGCCGACGCTGGCTACGAGCTAGCCCAGCAAACCGCCAAAGAGAAGGGAATTCACATTCCCATGACAAAGAGTTGAACCAAGATTGATGCGCCGGGTGCCCCATCCATTCCGCGTCGTTTGCGGAATGGGTGGGAAACCTCGATATTCAACCAAGCACGAACCGCTAACTCGGTAACCCGCTACCCAGCGCGCAAGCGCCGCTGACTTGATAATTCATGCAGACCGCCATCGTCAACATCGGTCAACTCGTCACTCTCTCTGGTCCCGCAAGCCCCCGCACCGGCGCAGGACTCAACGACCTCGCCATCATCGAAGATGCGGCGATGCTCATCGAACACGGCCGCATCACTGAAACCGGCAAATACTCCGAACTCAAATCCAAAATCCCACCCATCGCGACAATCATTGATGCTGAAAACCGCTGCATCACCCCCGGCTTCGTCGACGCCCACACCCACCTCGTCTTCGCCGGCAATCGCGCCGCCGAATTTGAACAACGCATCGCCGGCGCCACCTATCAGCAGATCGCCGCCGCCGGCGGAGGCATCCTGCACACTGTAGCACTTACCCGCGCCGCCACTGAAGATGAGTTACTCGCCTCCGCCCGCCGCCATCGTGACTGGATGCTTCGCTCTGGCACCACCACGCTCGAAGTCAAATCCGGCTACGGCCTCGACCACGAGACCGAACTCAAGATGCTTCGCGTAATTCGCCGCCTGAACGATGAAGGCCCCGCACGCATCGTCCCCACGCTGCTTGCCGCCCACACCGTTCCACCCGAATACAAAGACCGCCGCGCCGACTACGTCCGCTTTATCACCTACGAACTGATTCCCGAAGTGGCTACCGCGGAGCTTGCCCAATACTGCGACGCCTTCTGCGACGACCACGCCTTCACCGTCGACGAATGTCGCACCGTCCTCACGAGCGCAAAGAAGCACGGTCTCAAACTCCGCATCCACGCCGAGCAATTTAGATCAGGCACAGGCGCAGATCTCGCTGCCGAGCTCAGTGCAGCCACAGCCGACCACCTTGAAACCGCCGCCGAAGAAACGTTGCAGCATCTCCGCGCCACCGGCACCCAGCCCGTCCTGCTTCCTGGCTCTGTCTTCGCCCTGAGTCGCACCCAATACCCGCCCGCGCGCAAAATGATAGAAGCCGGCCTGGCCATCGTCCTCGCCACCGACTTCAACCCCGGCTCGTCGCCAGTGCCGTCGATGCCGTTCATGCTCTCGCTGGCTTGTCTGCAAATGGGCCTGTCGCCCGCCGAAGCGCTCACGGCGGCCACCATCAACGCGGCGCACTCGCTCGGCCTTGGCGGAGAGATCGGCTCGCTCGAAGCAGGGAAGCAGGCAGAGTTTGTCATCCATGAGTTCACCGACTACCGCGAACTCGCGTACTTCATCGCCGCGCCCATGCGCCCCAGGGTCTTTGTCAAAGGCAGGGAAGTAACCCTGTAACATCCCTCCCAGGTCCCAAAGGCGAGGACCCAGGGCACCCGCATTGTGCTTATGTGACGGAAACCAGGACTAGCTGTCGTCTTCTTTTTCTTCGCCGTCATCGACCTCATCGTAGCCGGGGTCGCCGGGCCTGATGACGCGGTCGCACTGATTGTTGTAGGAGCAGTCATTGCAGTCCTCTTCATCCTCACAGATGTAGCTGTCGGGAGCGAGTTCCTCGCCGGTCGCGCTCTGCTGGGCCGACTGCACGACGTCATCCGGATCAAGGCAAACGGTGCTCGTGATGAGGCGGGAGGCGATGCGAAGCCCGTTGAAGAGAGCAGACGCTTTTCTCAGATCGAGACGTCCGTGGATGATGGCGTCGTTGATTCGAGCGACAGAGAGTTGAACGGCAGCAGCATCCTCGGGCGGCGGCAACTGGAGAGGTCCGAATTTCAGATCAGGCTCGGCGCCGACGTTGTGGAGTTTGGCGTGGTAGTAACAGAATTGTCCGCCTTTGAGCGCTGGGGACTGGCAGCGCAGCCCGTTGATTTTGACGTGCCGGCATTCCATGTACATGAATGGAGCTCCTTTTTTTATTGTTTTCAGGCAAGTTCCTGAAAAGAGACCAGTTAGCCTCGACAAGCGTTTTGTAAGCTATTGATTCAGAAAGGCTTAAGTCCTAAAGTCTTGAAAGAAAGGAAGATAGCGGCGTCTCTTTCGAGATTCTGCCGGGAAACCGTGTAGACCTGCACAAATGCGATCGGCCCGGTGTGATCGATCACCGGGCCGATTGCGGCAGCTACGTCGCTTATTGCTACTGAGAGCAGTGTAGAGATTTATAAGAAATAACGTGCAATATTCCGAGAGAATTTATTTCGAATGGAAGCAGGAACATGGCGGTGTTTTGAGAGAGTGAGGTGTTGACAGTTTTTGGAGGTGTGCCATTCGAGGAGCGAATTTTTCGCTACGCCGCCACCGTCTCTCTACGCGCCCTTCGCCTCTCAGCCACAAAAATCGCTACTCCAAGCCCCAGCTGCACGAGCGTCGCGCCTGCCACTTTCACAACGGCCATCAACTTGTCTGGCTGGTCTGCACCCGGAAATAGCGACAGCACAATCGTCGTCGCAGTCGCCGCGAATCCCACAACAGCCAGCGCAATCGCCGTTGGCTTTCCTCCTGGCACTCGGCGCACATTGGGCCCCGCCGGCTCCCATTGCAGCCGAATCATCGACGCAAACAGCAGCAGGTACGGAATGAAATAGGAAATCACCGCCATGCTCACCAGCACGTCATAGGCGCCGCGTACCGTCGTTCCCATCTGCCCCAGTATCGCCACCAGCACACTCGCGAGCCCATACACGCCGATCGCCACCCACGGCGTGCGATAGCGCCGATGGATTGACCCGAATACCGGTGGAAGATAATGATCGATCCCAGCCACAAACGGCAGCCGCGACGTCGACGACAGATTCGCTGCCGTCGATCCCACGCTGTTCACACCTACCAGCAGCGCAATCGGCACCAGCATCCATCCCAGTCCCAGTTTTGTGCTCAGCGTTTCCACGCCATTCACAAATCCCTGCAGCCCGCTTACCGCATCACTCGGCAGCGCTACCAGCAGCGCCATCGTTCCGCCGATATATCCCAGAGTCACAATCGTGCCGCCCACCAGGATCGCCCACGGCATCGTTTTGCGCGGGTTCTGAATCTCGTCGCCCATCGCGCTTGCCGCCTCCACGCCGCCAAACGCGAAGAACACCCCCGACCAGAACACCGCATTATCCAGGGACCAGTGCGGGGTCATGCTCGCCATGGTGAACGGTGTCGCCGGCCCAAACCGCATCCACGATACAGCCGCCATCATCATCAGCAAGGCGAGCGGCACCAGGCTTCCGATGGAACAAATGTTATTCAGCCACTTGCCTGCATCTACCCCGCGAATATTCAGCGCGATGATTGCGGTCAGCCAGAACGCCGCGAATCCCATGAAGTACAACGGGCTGCTGTTCAAATGCTGCGCGCGCGGCCCGAACGCAATCAGCACGGAAGCTGCGCCGAAGTAAAGCACGCCTGCAAAGAACGGAAGATTGCTCATCCAGTACATCCATGCCGCGATAAATCCCGTAAAGTCGCCGAACGCCGTCCGCGTCCACACGTAGATTCCGCCCTCTTCCGGATGCCGCGACGACAACTCCATTACGCTCGCCGCCAGGGGAATAAAGAAGCAGGTCAGCGCCGCAACCCAGATGACGAGGATGCTTGGTCCTGCTGCCGCAGCTGTCGAAGTCCAGCGCACATTGAGCGCCACAACGACATAGAACAGCGCCAGGTCGCGAAACCGAATGCCTCGTTTCAGTGCTGGAGCTTGTGCCATGTGCGTCGCAGCATAGCAGAGCAGTACCAGGCGACGAAACTAAATCTGTGAACCCGCGGAATCCAGCGGCAGGGATGATGCCAGTGCCTTTTCGAAGCACCAAGGTTCGTCGTCAACGCAAGTTCACAGAAACTGTGAAACGGTGAGATATCGACCGGTCGGCGATTGATCAACTTCCGGTCAGGAGGCGATTTACCCAGAACTCAGAGAGTTTGAAGGTCCACTGGTCAATAGACGCACGGCGGTTTCTCGGATTGAGCGGCGCGAAATGTCGGGCTGGATCGCTGAATTCTCACTCGCGTGGCTCAATAAGCAAACTCGTGCTTTATACGTTCGCGAATGGAAGTGGAGGATGGTGAGATTGAGGGTTACCCGCCCACTCATCGCAAAGGCGATGAATGGGGCACAATCTTCCATCCTTCCCGTGGGCTAAAGCGCAAGTGCGCACCTGCCACGACGGGATCAGCTGCCTGAAAAAGGGACCGAATCTAGAAATTTAGATGAACGATTTTCAAATCCCTCGTACTATACCTGGGTGGGAGAATTTCAGCACGTGGTCTGGAGGTGCTGTGCGAAGTCTCTTGCTCGTAATCTTTGCTCTAGCGATTGCCGCCGCGGCTCAGCAGGAATGGTCTCCGGAGACGCAACTCGATGGCGGGGTATCCCAGGTGCTTCAGAGCATCTATATTCCGCCGATGCATGACGCGCCATTCACTGCGACTGTGCATACCGAGTGGGCGCGACCGCTGGCGGGCGGAGGCAGCGAGACTGCGGTGAATCAGCGCAAGGTGGCCCGCGACCGCGATGGACGGATCTATGAAGAGCGCTGGTTGCTCGTGCCGAAGAACAGCGATGTGAAATCAGAGATGAACGTGATTCAGATTTACGACGCGAATCAGCACTCCGGTTACGACTGCTTTCTGTTGGGGCGCAAACACGGTAGATGCGAATTGAAGGATTATTCTCCTTCTCCGCACGTCGAGGTTTCGATTCGAACGGGCCCGTTGCCGAAGAACGCAGGATATCGAACGCACGAGGATCTGGGCGTCAAGGATATTGAGGGCATTGAGACGGTTGGGACGCGCGATACGACGGTGGTGAACGCTGGAGTGATGGGGAACGATCAGCCGATGACCTTTGTGCGTGAGTACTGGCGCTCTCCGAAGCTTGGAATCAACCTGATTTCCATTGTGAGCGATCCACGCTTCGGCAAACAGACGTTCACTTTGTCGGATATCTCGGTGACGGAGGTCGATCCGAAGTACTTTCAACTGCCGGATGGCTTTGTTATCGACGATCAACGTAAGGAGAAGACAGAAACTGAGACTCAGTGAGTAGGTCCAACTCAAGCTGCGGCTTACTTTCCGCCCAAATCCTTCAGGACTGCCATCGCTGCGTTCCGGCCGTTGATCCCGATCACGCTGCCGCCGGGATGTGTGCATGCGCCACACAGATACATCCCCTGCATCGGCGTTCGCGCGCTCAGGCGGTTCGACCACATGTACTGCGGCAGGCACTCGCCTTGAAAGATATGTCCGCCCGTCAAACCCACCTTCTCTTCGATATCCGGGGGGCCGAGCACCTGTGCCTCGATCAACGCGGAGTCGAGGCCTCCGTCGCCAATATTGCTGCAGAACCGGGCCAG
>NZ_JBARMD010000500.1:0-2728 GCF_049802275.1 Occallatibacter sp.
GAATACTTCGGCGACGCCGACCCCGCTGAATTTGCCATCCGCAAGCCGCTGATCTGGTTCTGGAAGATGTTCGACCGCTCGCCGATCGGGCTGAACCTGTGGCTGGGACTGCGTTTCCGGTGCATGCTGGGCCGGCACATCTTCGACCACATGGGATCGGGGGTAAAGATCCACCACGGCGTCGACCTGACTTATGGCTACAAGCTTTCCATCGGCGATGGCGCGGTCATCCACCAGGGAGTTCTGCTGCACGACCGCGGTGGCATCACCATCGGCAAAAACGCCATCATCGGCTCGTTCGCCCGGATATTCTCCCACAGCTACGCCAATGAAGGCACCGATGATGTAAAGCTGCAGCCAACCACAATTGGCGACGGCGCTCGCATCGGCAGCCACGAAATCATCATGGGTGGAACGCATGTCAGAGCAGGCGAAGTCGTCGGCCACTACCCGGCCTACAAGGTCTAAGGCGGTGAAACAGTCGTGCAACCCGCCATGCTAACCTGAGCTTTCCAAACTCAGGGAGCGTCTGGTGCAGTCTGCCGAATTTACGATCGCGGTCTTCAAGTTTGTTCTGCTCATTTTCTCTTTGAGTGTGCACGAGTGCTCGCATGCCTGGATGGCCTCGCGTTTAGGCGATCAAACGGCACGGCTGCAAGGCCGGGTGACCCTGAACCCCATGTACCACATTGACCCGGTGGGCACCCTCATCATGCCCGCAATCATCATCTTTGGTCCCTTCATCGGCTTCACACTCTTCAGCGGAATCCTGATTGGCTGGGCGAAACCAACTCCGGTCATCAGCCGCAATTTCACCAAAATCCGCCGCGACGAGAACCTCGTGACCCTGGCCGGTCCGGTCTCAAACCTGGTGCTTGCCGCCATCGCCACGGTGCTGCTCCTGGTTGTCATTCACGCGGCTCCAGGCGGGCGCGAGATCGTCAATTTCACTCTGCACGGAGCTCTTCTGCCGGGTAGCTCGCCATCCGTGCAGGCCATCGTGCTGCTGGGTATCGCCGCCGTGGAAATCAACCTGGCGCTCCTGGTTTTCAACCTGCTGCCGATTCCGCCGCTCGATGGCAGCCAGTTGCTCAGGAACATCCTGCCCTACAATGCCGTGCAGTCCTACGACCGCATTCCTCTGTGGATAAGCTGGCTGCTCATGATTGTCGTGGGCGGCTACATCATGCGCCTCCTCCTGGCTCCCGCGTTTGCCGTGGTGCTCTTCGTGCTGACTCGCGGGTAGTCGCCTCTCTCGGCGCGCACAGCCGCTACAATGAAACGAGCCTTAAACTTGACCTCGCTGATCAAACACGGCTGACCAATCCCGGCCTTATCCCGGAATCGAAAAAAGAATGTCGGAATCTTCAAATACATCCTCTCGCCCCCGCGTTTTGAGCGGGATGCGCCCCACGGGCAAGCTGCACCTGGGCAATTACATGGGCGCACTCGCAAACTGGGTCAAGCTGCAGGACAGCGGCCAGTACGAGTGCTACTTCTTCATCGCCGACGTGCACGCACTCACCACCGACTACGCCGACACGTCGAAAATTATTCCCAACACCCAGGAGGTGATTCTCGATTATTTGGCGGCCGGACTCGATCCCTCGAAGAGCGTCCTCTTCGTGCAAAGCCATGTGAAGCAGCATTTCGAACTGCCACTCTTGCTGGGAATGAGCACTCCGCTAAGCTGGTTAGAGCGAGTGCCGAGTTACAAGGAAATGCAGGAAAACCTAGCCAGCAAGGACCTAACTACATACGGATTCCTCGGCTATCCGGTCCTTATGGCCTCGGATATCCTGCTCTACCGACCAAAATTCGTGCCTGTGGGCCAAGACCAGCAGGCGCATGTGGAGTTGACACGGGAGATCGCTCGGCGATTCAACTTCCTCTATCCGAAAGACCCGCTTGTCCGCAATGCTCCGATGAAGAGCTACACTCGAGAACAAATTCGTCAAATGGGTAAGGAAGAGGAGTTCTTGAGACTCCACCCAATTGCGGATTCTGAAGTGGGCCTTAACTACCGTGAAGGGATTTCGGAAGACGTTCTCCGGTCCGAAAGGTCCGTCGTCCTTCCCGAGCCCGATGTGCTGCTCACGCCATCGCCCAAGCTCCCGGGCACCGATGGCCGCAAGATGTCAAAGAGCTACGGCAACACTATCGAGTTGAACGACCCTGAGCCTGTGGTCCGTCAGAAGCTGAAGACCATGGTCACCGACCCTGCTCGCATTCGCCGCAAAGATCCGGGCGATCCAGACAAGTGCCCTGTCGGCGATCTGCACAAGGTTTTCTCAACGCCGGAGACACTGGCCAAAGTCTATGAAGGCTGCCGAACGGCGGGCATCGGGTGTATCGAATGCAAAGGCTGGGCGGCTGACGCGCTGGTGCAGATTCTCAATCCCATCCAGGAGCGGCGCGCGCGATTCACTCCAAGCGAGGTTGAGGATATCCTCAAAGATGGCTCCGACAGAGCACGCACACGGGCCGAGCAAACCATGATCGAAGTCCGCGCGGCAATGCAGTTGACGGCCAGACAGTAGCGAACGAAACACAATCCCCCGAAGTTGAGATGTCTTTGAACCAAGTCAAGAAAAACCCGGAGATCGAGCCTTCCAACGATCCGCAGAAAGATCCAGTCAAGGAGCCTTCGCCCGCTCCGCAACCTGTCGACGATCCGGAACCGGGGCATCGTGGTCCGGTCAACGACCCCGAGCCCGGCCCCGCGCCG
>NZ_JBARMD010000501.1:0-10903 GCF_049802275.1 Occallatibacter sp.
GTGCGGTAAACTGACGGATAGTGGCCTTTCCCCAGCGGAGGGATGGGTGAGCGGTTGATACCGGCGGTCTTGAAAACCGTTGTACCTGAAAGGGTACCGGGGGTTCGAATCCCTCTCCCTCCGCCAAGACCTCAGTTCTAAACGCGAAGTTGCGCGTTTTCCCTCTCATTTGACAACTACATTGTCGCGTTTCCGGCGTGACGGTTGCCTATGTCTTGTGACCGGAAGGATTTTCCATGAGAAGCTCCGCCGCACCTCGATCTAATGAGATTTCCTGGTTTCCAAATCAAAGTTCTGGCGCGACGTGGTTAGGGGGCCGGAGGAGCCACCGCCTTCGCAACTGCACGCGCCAACTCATCGGGAACAAAGTTCGCTACGTAGCCATCGGCCCCACCCGATTGGCATGCGACTCGTTGGCGGATCCGGATAGCGACAAATGGATGACTACGGGAACGGCCCGCAGGACCAGATCTTGTTGCTGCCACCCACGCCAACCCCGTTTGATAACTACAGCAACGTCAGCTTGACCGGCGCAGAGGATATGACAACCGGTCTATTCCATCTCACCGGACTCAGTTCGCTAGGCTTCAGCGGCTCGAGCGGCTTCGGTATATACCCCGTTGACGGGAACCGTGTCCCGGCGATCGAGACGGATGGGGGCGCTAATGGAATCCTTATGCTGGAAAGCACAAGCCAACTCCAATCGCACTAACCAATACACCAGAGCGACCGGTGCGAGAGCACCGGTTCGCGTGGTTAGGCAGTTCCCAGTGGAGCTAAGCGATTATCCTCATCGCTTGCAGCGCTGTAAATTGCTGCGGCGGAGGCGGCGGAGAAGGTGGCAGCCAAATCGCCACCAAATGATCCTCTCTCTGGGCCGCGACTGACCCTTGGCTGCCAAATGGCATCTAGCAGCCTGCCTCTTCGGTTTTTCGGCCACCTGCTGAGCACAACGATCAACTCGGATGACGAGCGAGTGGTTTGAGCACAGCGGTCTTGCGCCATCCGGGACGGGCTGATGTCCGAACAGCCGTGCCTGTTATGGCTCTTCGCTTATGCGCCGTGCTTGAGAATGGCCGCAGGGACATCCGCGAGAGGCAGCACCTTGTGCACTCCGTTTAACCTGATGGCTTCCTTGGGCATGCCGAAGACAATGGAGCTCGCTTCATCCTGCGCTATATTGAAAGCTCCGGCCTGCTTCATCTCAAGCATGCCGCGCGCACCGTCGTCCCCCATCCCGGTGAGGATTACGCCGACCGCATTTGGGCCGGCGTAGCGCGCAGCCGAGCGAAACAGAACATCAACCGAAGGCCGATGGCGGCAGACGAGCGGCCCATCCTTGATTTCGACGAAGTAGCGCGCACCGCTGCGACGAAGCAGCATGTGATGGTTACCCGGCGCTATCAATGCGCGGCCGCGTAATACTGTGTCGTTGGTTTCCGCTTCTTTCACGGTGATGGCGCACAATCCATCGAGACGGTTAGCGAAGGCGCGGGTGAAGAGTTCGGGCATGTGCTGAACGATGACGATGCCGGGTGCGTCGGGAGGGAGGTTTTCGAGCATGCATTTTAAAGCTTCGGTGCCCCCGGTCGATGCGCCAATTACGATCACTTTTTCAGTGGTCTCATCCATGGCATGCGTTGCCTGCCGCAGAATGACATCGGCAGTAAGCTTAGGTTGGACAACATGATAAACGCGTGGCTCACCCAGCCGTGCACCTGCGGCAGCTTTCACGATGTCGCAGATGGAGGTACGTGAGTCTTCGAAATATTGCCGTGTTCCCAGACGAGGCTTGGTGATGATGTCGACAGCCCCATATTCAAGAGCACGCAAGGTGCTTTGTGCACCTTCATCGGCGAGACTTGAGCAGATTACAACCGGAACCGGATGCTGGGTCATGATCATTTTCAGAAACGTCAGCCCGTCCATGCGCGGCATCTCGATATCGAGCGTGATGACGTCAGGAACTTCTTCGGCGATGCGATCAGCGGCTACGAAGGGATCGGCGGCGGTGGCCATGACTTCAATCTCGGGGTCACTGGACAACAAGCTGCTGAGCGCCTGCCGCACCACCGCCGAATCGTCTACTACAAGTACACGGATTTTCTTTGCGCCCATCCTAGACCTCGGTTCTTACGTCCGCGCCAACGTCCGAAGATCCATCCCAGCTAATTTGCGGAGGAAAACTTCTCCCGTATCCGTATGAAATTCGATAAAGATGCCGCGGCTGCCACCCAGGTGCGATGCAAGTACTCGAAATCCTTCGTCCTCAAGGATGCGCAAAGCGATCTCGGCATTCATCCTGCCGACAGTTGCATTCTTGCGAGAGGACGCCAAAACGTCCGCGCCACCGAAAAGTTTAACTTCTACTTCGCGGCGCGCGGCCCCGAGTCTGTCGAATGTGTCAGCAACTTCGCGGATCACATAATCAACATATCGCCGTGCAACAACCGGGTCAGCACGAACGAAGGGCTTCGGAGTGTGCGTGGGCATTATGGGATGACATAGAGCCGAAGCACCGAGGCGGGGCTCATGAAAGGTAATGCCGACGCAGGAGCCGAGCACGGTCTTCAAGATAGATGGAGTGCGCACGATACGCAATTCACCTGGCTGAAGATAAAACTCGGGCAGATCAGTTGCGAGGGCGGGCATGGCTTTTCCGGTAGAGCGCGGGAGCCACCGGCACGACGGGCAAATCCATGTCGTGCAGGGTCTCGGAGTGACCGACGAATAAATAGCCCGAAGGCGTGAGATTTTGGATCAGCTTCCTCAGGATGCCTTCCTGTGTGGCGCGATCGAAGTAGATGAGAACATTCCGGCAGAAGATAGCGTCACATTTGTCGGCCAGCAGATAGTCTGGGTCCATGAAGTTGATACGGCGGAAATCAACAAGCCTTCGCAGTTCCGGCGCGACGCGCACGCGAGAGGATGCGGAGTCGCGACTGCGCAGGAAGTACTTGTGCTTGAGAGCGAGAGGAATGGGCGCAATGGATTCAGATGAGTAGATGCCAGCCTCCGCCTTCCCAAGTACGGCGGTGGAGATGTCAGAAGCCAGGATGTGGAACCGAAAACCTAGATGCGTGCCGGCGTATTCGCTGAGCACCATAGCCATGGTGTACGGCTCCTCCCCGCTCGAACAACCTGCACTCCAAATAACAAACGCACGACCATTCCCATCCAGTTCCGGGAGCACTTTCTGGGCGAGAAATTCGAAGTGGGCCGGTTCGCGGAAGAAGTCGGTCTTGTTAGTCGTGATGACGTCGATAAGAGAAATGAGTTCATCCTTCATTCCTTTATTGCCGAAGACAAAACCGCAGTACTCGGCGTATGTCGCCATGTTCAAGGTCCGCAGCCTGCGTTTGAGGCGGACCTCGACCATGGTTTTCTTTTCCGGGCTGAGGCAGATACCAGCTTCGGTGTAGATGAGCTCTCGCAAACGCGCAAAGTCGCGTGTGGTAAGCCCCGCTTCCATAGCCATACCTGCCTGGCTCACGTTGTCTCCTTTATGCAGCTGCGGCTTCGATTAATGGCTTTTCCTGGGAGTGGAACCCGGTGAGTTCGTCGGCCGAAAATACGCGGTCGATGTCGAGGATCATGATGAAGTTGTTATCGCGTTTGCCCATGCCCTTGATGAAGTCCACACGGATCTGCGTACCTATGCGAGGCGCAGGTTGAATCTGATCGGGCTCGAGGTCGATGACCTCTTCAACCGAATCTGCCAGCGCCCCGATGACCGTGGGCTCATTTTCGAGCAACACCTCCACGACAACGATGCAGGTGTTACGCGTGCTTACTGTCCGAGTCATTTCAAAACATAACCGCAGGTCAACGACCGGGACAACGCTGCCGCGCAAATTGATAACGCCCGCCATAAACTCCGGCGTTCGCGGGATCTGAGTAATTGCAGTCAGGTCCAGAACTTCCCTTACCTTGGCCACATCGGTGGCAAAGATCTCATTGCCGAGCTTGAAGGTGAGGTACTGGCGCGTCTCCGTGATTTCATTCACGCTCATGAATTCATTTCCTTTCTGGTGTTGCGCGTGGAGTTCCTGGGCGCCTGGTCACTCAACCAGGCGGGCCGCGCCTTAGTACCTCTCAAACTCACCATCCGAATCTTCCTGCTTGTCCTTCAACCGCAGGGAGACGCCATGTTTAGTGCCGATGGCGGCCACATGACTCGTTGCTTTGAAAGCGGTGTGGGTGGCCATGGGACGCGGCTTGGCTGATTTCGAAGCCGGCCTGTGGGCGGAGGCATCCCCTTCATCGCCAGTGTGGAAGAACGAGAGCGCACTGACCAATTGCTCGGACTGTCCGCTAAGTTCTTCGGTGGTCGAAGCCATTTCTTCGGCCGCGGAAGCGTTCTGCTGGATAACCTGCTCGAGCTGCTGCAGAGCCTTGTTGATTTGCTCGGCGCCGGTATCCTGTTCCTTGCTGGCCGCGGAAATTTCCTGGACCAGCTCGGCGGTGCGCTGAATGTCGGGAACGAGCTTGTCCAGCATCTCTCCGGACTTCTCGCTGACCCTTAGCGTTGTGCTGGAGAGCTGATTGATCTCCCCCGCTGCCTTCTGACTGCGCTCAGCCAGTTTGCGGACTTCGGCGGCCACCACCGCAAATCCCTTGCCATGTTCGCCGGCGCGGGCTGCTTCAATGGCTGCATTGAGAGCCAGTAGGTTGGTTTGGCGGGCGATCTCTTCGATAATGGAAATCTTGTTGGCGATTTCCTTCATCGCCGCAACGGCTTCGAGCACGCTTTTGCCGCTTTCCTGTGCATCCTTGGCGCTCTTGTTGGCGATCTTGTCGGTCTGCTGCGCGTTGTCAGCATTCTGCTTGATGTTGGAGACCATTTCCTCCATGGACGAAGAGGCCTCTTCTGCAGCAGCAGCCTGGGAGCTGGCGCCCTTCGATACCTGCACAGATGCGGTGGATATGGATTGACTGGCTGCTGCAACTTCGCCGGCGATAGTGCGAATTTCAGAGACTGTGCGGGTCAATCCCGCAACCATGGCGACGAGTGCTTGCATCAGCTTGTCTTGCGCACCTCGTTCCTTCAGAGCGACTGTCAGATTGCCACCGGCGATCTGTTCGGCACCTGCGGTAATCTCGTTCATGGCGCCGATCAACATGTTGAGGTTGTTCTTAATGTTGTTGAAGTCGCCGTTGTAATTCTCTGTAATTGCCGGCGGGATATCCCCTTTGGCGATCAGATCGACGTAGCGAGCCGATACGTTGAGTGGCCCGATGATCGCCTCGAGCAGCGCATTCACACCGCGCATAATGTCAGCGTAAGCACCTTTAACTTCTTCCGGATGGCCGCGCTCAGCGAGTTGTCCGGCTTTTGCTGATTCTGTAAGTCGCATCAGCATCTTCTCGAGTGTCTGAAGAACCTCGGCGACGTTGTTGATGGCTACCTTCATCTTTTCGTGATCACCACGGTAAGTTTGAGTAATCAGCTCATCGATCTTTCCGTCGGAAATCTGAGCAAGGATGCGGTTGCCTTCAGCGATGGGCAGGAGGATGGCATCGAGCATTTCGTTGACGCCCCGGACGATGCCTGCATAGGCGCCGGCAAACTGCTCAGGCTTGCCACGCTCACTGAGTTGGCCTTCATGGGAGGCGTGGGTGAGCCGCGCCATTTCTTTTTGCAGACCCTGCAACACGACAGCCACGTTGTTAACGGCGATCTTCATCTTCTCGTGGTCGCCTTTGTAGGTCTGCGCAATCAGCTCATCGATCTTGCCATCCGAGATCTGTGCAAGGATGCGGTTGCCTTCGCCGATGGGAAGAAGGATGGCATCGAGCATTTCGTTGACGCCGCGCACAATGCCCGCATAGGTGCCCGCAAATTGTTCCGCTTTACCGCGTTCCGTGAGCTGACCTTCATGGGAGGCATGGGTGAGCCGTGCCATTTCCTTTTGCAGGCTCTGCAAAACGATGGCAACGTTGTTGATGGCGAGCTTCATTTTCTCGTGGTCGCCCTTGTAGGTCTGGGCGATCAGCTCATCGATCTTGCCGTCGGAGATCTGCGCAAGGATGCGGTTGCCCTCACCGATGGGAAGAAGGATGGCATCGAGCATTTCGTTGACCCCCTGAATCAACTCACGATCGGGGCCGTTAAAAGCTGTGGCGCGACCTCTTTCGGTCAGCCGGCCTTCCTTGGAGGCATCCACAAGGCGCATGATTTCATCGAGCAGCGCGCCGCGGTCATGTTGGGTGGCAATGGCAATATGCTTGCCGTTCTTGGTGTGGCCGCTTTCTGCATCGTGCAACGTGCGGCCATCGCTCACTAGTGTGTGTGACATCGTTTCCTTCCTTCTTTCTGCCCTGGATCATGTTGCGATCAGCTTCCAGTACAGTCTTGTTTGGTTTCTCTTGGGGTCAAATATCGGCGCAAGCGGCCAGCATTACATCAATCGAATTTCCCTGGGCCGGATAAGGTCGCGCTTACCCTGTCCACGAGCGTCGGGTGTCCGCGCACGCGAGGTCCAACGGCGCGAATGCATTCCTGCACCAGCCTGTGAGGATCGAGAATGAGGGCCACTGTCCCGTTGCCGAGAATGGTGGCGCCCGAAACCGTTTGCATGTGGCGGTAAACGCGGCCCAGCGACTTGATCATGGTCTGGCAGTTGCCCAGCACGCGATCAAACACCAGCCCGTAACAGCCATCTTCGGTATCGACCAGCATCACCTGCTCAAAGGAAGGCGGAGCGGTGGTGATGCCAAAGTGCTCTCGCAAACGAATGTAGGGCACCACCTTGCCGCGCACGTTGATAAGGTGCCTGCCATTGGCACTGTCGATCTCGGCCCGTGAAAGCTCGGTGCATTCCAGCGTGTCTGCCAGCGGCAATACAAAATACGCGTCGCCTACCATTACCAGCAGTCCATCGATGATGGCCAGGGTGAGAGGAAGGCGTAGTGTGACAGTGGTACCCTGGCCGGGCCTGCTGGCGACATCGATGATTCCCCTGAGTTTGTCGATATTGCGGCGCACGACATCCATGCCTACGCCGCGGCCGGAAATATCGGTAACTTCTCGAGCGGTTGAGAATCCAGGCTGAAAGAGCAGCGAATGAAGCTCGGAGTCGCTCAGTTGAGCCTCAGGATTAATCAACCCTCGCTCGATGGCGCGCGAGCGAACTGCTTCGACATCGATTCCGCGACCATCGTCCGAGACGCTGATCAGGACACTTGCCCCGCAGTAGCGAGCTGAGAGCTGAATGGTGGCGCGCGCGGGCTTCCCGTGCGACCGGCGATCCTCAGGTATCCCGATGCCGTGGTCCATGCTGTTGCGAATCAGGTGCATCAGGGGATCGCCAAGCTGGTCGATGACCGTCTTGTCGAGCTCGGTGTCGGCTCCTTCGATGGTCAGTTCAACTTCTTTGCCCAAATCGCGCGCCAAGTCGTGCACGAGACGGCGGAACCTCTCGAAGGTAGCGCGGATCGGCATCATGCGCACATTCATCGAGGTTTCGCGCAATGCAGACGCCAGGCGATCTACTTCTTCAGCGACTGCGGTTATGTCGGGATCGTCGCGGCGTGAAGACAGTTCGCTGAGACGGGCCTGCACAGTAACCAGCTCTCCTACAAGATTGACGAACTGATCGAGCTTGGTGACCGCTACACGAATGGTGCTGCTGTTGTCAGACGAGTCATAGTGGCGGCGGCCGCCTTGTGCTTCGCGCTTTTCTTTGAGCCCGAGTGCGGTCCGATCCGTTTCGACCTCCGCAGGCTTCTCTTGCGGTTCAATGGACAATTCGCAACAGTCTTCGACAAAGATAAAGACGTCGCGGATCGCATCGAGGCTGGCGGATGTACGCAGAATGAAATCCCACGCTACGTAACAGCGTTCGGGATCGAGCTCAGCGAGGGGAGGAAGAGATGCCAGGCTTGCGGTTGCCGTCAGTTCGCCCAAGCCGCCGAGCTCACGAATGAGCAGCAGCGGATCGCTACCGCCGCGCATCAGCTGCGGCCCGGGGGAGAAATGAATCGTCCAAACCCGGTCGCAGCCGGTTTCGCCTGAATGATCACCACGCGAATCCGACGATGCGGTTCTCTCCGCAGGCGATTGATCCTGGGTAGCGGTCATGATCCGCAAACGCGCGAGCAGACGATCGTTCGCCAGGCGGTTGTCCTTGGGTGATTCTTCCAGAAAGTCACGGACATGATCGAGCGCATTCAAGGTCAGATCGACAAGCTCCGCGGATACCGCAAGCCGCCCACTGCGGACTTCATCGAAGGCGTTTTCCAGGCTATGCGTAAAAGCGGCGAGCGCATCGAAGCCAAACATGGCTCCAGAGCCTTTGATGGTGTGGAGGGCACGGAAGGCGCGTCCGACCAGTTCCATATCGTCGCGATGCTCATTCAGTTCAAGGAGGGCGGTCTCAAGGTCGACAAGGATCTCGCGCGCTTCTTCGCGAAAGGCGACGCGAAACTGATCAGTACCGGCTGGTGAGGACATCGGCCCTTTCTTGCGGCGACGGGCTCTGCAACATCGCGCTCAGAATTGACGCAAGCCCGTTGTTCAAAAACGATTGTTCGACCTGTGCGCTCCACGGGCCTTCGACCACGAACTGTGCGGCGCCTAAAAGGGACGGGCATGAAACAGCAGCCCAAAGCAGTTGTACGGTCGTGACATCGATCGAAGTAGCGGCAGAAACCCGAATTGAGACGCGCGATTCTGACCCGGCGGGCTCCATCAGGGCGTCTTTCAGTTCCGCAGCCTGTGCGATATCGACGACATCCGCGAGGGCGATGCGCCGGACTCCATCGTTGTTTTCGGTGCAGATTGCCATACGGGTTACCCATACGAGGCACATGTGCCCACCATCAAGCACGCAGTTGAAAGCGCGTCGCGTGACGCAGGTTGTGTCACTTATTTGTATCGGTGATTACCGTGCAAAGGATCAGCCAAATGCAAGTTGTGTTTGGTTTGATTCCTTTAACGAAAGACGTCGTTCAATTGCGGGGATCGGGAGTTCAATTCGGGAATGCCTTGGGCAATGGAGTGATTAGTGTCGCCTCAGGGTTGTCGAAGCGAACGGGCTGAACGTGAGCAGCATGACGATGCCGTTGCCAAGCTGGGGGCTTGCTGGCCTAGCGCACGAGTTTCTGAACGACTGCCAGAAGCTGATCGCCATTAAATGGTTTGACGATCCAACCGGTTGCTCCGGCCCTGCGGCCCGCATCCTTTTTTTCTGGATGCGACTCGGTGGTTAGCATGAGGATTGGGGTAAACGCATATCCTTGCAGGGTGCGCACGGCGCCTATCATCTGGATGCCGTCCAGGTTGGGCATATTCAGATCGGTGATGATCATGTCGAATTTCGCCTGGCGTGCCTTGGCGAGCGCATCGCGTCCGTCGCAGGCTTCTCCCACTTCGTAGCCGGCTTTGCGCAAGGTGAAAGAAACCATCTGCCGCACGCTGGCCGAGTCATCGACGCTCAATATTCGCTTCATCGAAGAAGCCTCCTTTTCTACATTCACCGATTCGATGGTCCATGGACAGCAAGTCAGAACAGTTCAACATCATTCCCCTGTACTGCCGTGCTAACCTCGGGCGGCGGTTCACCATACAATGCGGCGCGTAAAATGCGTCGTTCCAGTTCACTGCTATAAATCGCCGCGCACTCGGTTTCGATCCTAAAGCGTGCGTCATCTGTCAGCTTTTCATTACCTGGGAAGGCTTCTTCCGCATTCCAAAGCTCGGTCTGCGCCTCTTCCAGAAGGGCCATATACCTCGCAAGCCGTTCTGCGCTGTTCCCGAGAATCGTGCTTTCATCCTGCATCGCGGTGACGGCAGATTTGACTTTGCCGCCGTTACAGTCAGCGATGGCAGCTGCCCTGGAGAGCGCCACAAGGCTCTCGTTGCTGTCGTGACGCGCTTTTTCGAGATCTTCCATGCCAAGACGTTTCCTGATCCGATGGGCTCGTTCGGCGTCGGCAGAGGAATTCAGCATGGCTTCCAGCGTCCCGCGGGAGCGATCGGTTAACGCGGACCATCCCGCGGAGATACGGCCAATGTTGCCGGTGATTTCAAGGACTGCGGGGGCATCGCCGAGATGGCAGGCCTCAACCATGGAGTTAAGGTTCAACAGCTGCATCTGGTCACGGGCAAGCTCGGATCGGTCAAGGTAAGTTCTGGTGAGACGCATGAGCTCACCTATTTCCGCAAGGCTAGCCTCAATCTCCACATCATCGGCGGCGCATTCCTGCTCGATGCTTTCGAAATGTGAAAGTTGCGATGATAGGAGGCGCTCCTGTTCCAAAATCTTGGCGCCAATGGCCAACACGTCAGAAGACCCAACGCGCAAGATACTTTCCAGGCATTGATGTACCTGATCGATCCATTCTTTCGTGCTTCCGCGGGCATTCTGAATCTGGAATGCTTGCACTTTCAGAATCATGTTCAGTCTCGGATCGGAACGGTGCCCGTTGCGGATCTCGAACTCTTTCGATGTCCGGATGAGCATATCCCGAACATGCTCAGTCTGCTGGCGGGTGATGTCCTGCATCTGTATCGCTTCCACCACCTTGGCGATGTTCCGTGAAATGAGAGCTAGGCACTGATGAAAATCGGTAGTAATGCGCGCGAAGTCGAAAAGTGCGGTGTCCATTGACCCAATCGAGTTACTCAGTTGGGCCTCGATGCCAGTGAGATGCCCTGTTCGGTGCTGAAGGGCAAGATTGAGTTTGAGTTGGCGCTCGATAAGAGTCGCACGGCGCTGTTCGGCCTTCGACTGAATCTCCGAGGCTCCAGATAAAACCATCGCGGAGAATTCATCCAGTTCGCATGCCATATATTCAAAGCGGCGTCCGGCCCCTGCCAACCGGGCCGCTTCAATGCTGGCCAAAACCCGCAGGACCCATCCTTCGCGGGCGATGGAGTGTTGTTCTTTGGTCAGGGCCA
>NZ_JBARMD010000502.1:0-6715 GCF_049802275.1 Occallatibacter sp.
GCGAGAATAACCACCGCGAAAAATGCGAGCACGATGTTGGTGCTCAATGTCTGAAATACGGTCGCGATAAGGCTGTCGCAGTAACCCAGCTCAGAACAAGTGCGCCAGTTGAGCGCAGAGTAGGCGCCAAGATACGTGAGAGCCATCAACGAAAGCAGCACGGCGGCGCGCCGCGGCGGTCGTACCAGCAGGAATACCGGAAAACAGAGAACTGGAAGGCCACAATAAAGAAGGCTGAGCAGCGTGTCCTGGCGCAAATCAATGCCAAAGGAATGGCGGATTCCAGAAATTGTAACGCCCGCACTAAGGACGCCACCCAGAGCCAAGAGGATCGTCCAGATAATTCCGCGAATCGTCATTCGTTCAATCCTCGGATATGTTCAGCGGTAGCTTCACTGTACAGGATTGCCGCGGCCACTGCCGCCTGTCCGTAGCTGAGGCCGCCGTCGCCGGGGCTGATCCGGGCCTGCTGGAAAACTTCAAGTCCCTGGGCCTCGAGACCGGAGCGCAGAAGGCTCGCCAGTCTGCGATTTTGCATGCAGCCGCCGGAAAGCACAATCTGCCGGATCCCGGTGGCGGAGTGTGCTCTCGATGCAGCCTGGATAAGAGCGCCGGCAATTGCGGCATGGAAGCGTGCGGCGATCTCGGGTCGGGTTACACCTTCCACAAGGTCAGCGACGATTGCACGCCAGAGCGGAGCGACGCTAATTGTCGATGCCTCGCGCTGGCTCCAGTCTCCGTCGAGCAACTCGATTTGGTCATGCCCCGGAGGGCAAAGCTCGTCAGGGATGTCGACGGCGCAGCCTTCCAATTCAATAGCAGCCTGGGCCTCGTAATCCACCTTGCGACGATTGAGGATCACTGCGGCGGCAGCATCAAAGAGGCGGCCGAGACTTGATGTCATTGGCGCGTTGATTTGTCGCTCGATCATGCGCGCCATCACGCGTGACTCCTGTTCGGTGGCACCCACGAGTTCTCTTGCTTGCTCCACGGGAAACCCGGCCGCGATCAGGTGCCCAAATGCCATGCGCCAGGGTTCGCGAATGGCTGCTTCTCCGCCGGGCATTGGGACATAGTCGAGGTGGGCAAAGCGTTCGAAGCTTGCGGGATCAGGGCCAGCGAGGCGGCAGATCAGCACTTCCCCGCCCCAGATGCGGCCGTCGGTGCCGTAGCCGGTGCCGTCAAGTGAAAGGCCAATGACCGGGCCAGAAAGAGCATGTTCGGCCATGCAGGCGGCTATGTGGGCGTGATGATGCTGCACGGCGATCAGCCGCAGTCCGCGATCGCCGGCCCACTGCTTCGCCCAACCGGTAGACAGATAGCCGGGATGCAGGTCATGAACGACCGTTTGCGGCTCGATCTCAAATGTATGCATCAAGTGATGCAGACACTCTTCGAAGAACTGCAGACTCGTGGCGTTTTCAAGATCGCCGATGTGCTGACTCTGGTAGGCGAATTTACCGCGTGCGAGCGCAAGGACATTTTTGAGGTGACCCCCAACAGCGAGCAGCGGTGGGGCTTCGATCGGCAGCGGGACGGCAAGGGGGACAAATCCGCGAGCGCGGCGGATGATTTGCGGCTTACTGTCGACGAGCGCTGCGACGGAATCATCGCAACGCTGGAGAATTTCGCGATCGTGCATCAGAAAAGCATCGGCGATGGAGGCGAGGCGGGTGCGGGCTTCGCTGTTGTCAATGGCTATCGGCTCTTCACTCAGATTGGCGGAGGTCATCACCAGTGCCTTTACGCGTGGATCGGCGAAGAGCAGGTGTTGAAGCGGTGCGTAGGGCAGAAAGATTCCTAGCCACGGGATGCCGGGCGCGACCGAGGGAGCGATGCAGTTGTGCTTGCGCGCATGGGCAAGAACGATAGGGCGAGCGGGGGTCTGCAGCAGAGTTTCTTCTTCCGGAGCCAAGTCGCACAGGGTGCGCGCTGCTGCGAGATCGCGCACCATGATCGCGAGGGGTTTGCCATAGCGATGTTTGCGCTGTCGCAGGCGCGTGACGGCTTCTTCGCTGGTGGCATCCACACTGAGGTGGAAACCGCCGATGCCTTTGATGGCCATGATTTCGCCACGAAGAAGGCACTCGATCGTCTCCGACACCGGGTCGGAACTTTCGATGGCAGCACCGTCGGCTGTTTCCAGCCACACACGCGGGCCGCATCGCCAGCAGGCGTTGGGCTGAGCGTGGAAGCGACGATTAAGAGGGTCGTCGTATTCTGCCTGGCACGCGGGACACATGGGGAATTTTGCCATCGAGGTTTGCGGGCGGTCGTAGGGGATGCGGCGCGTAATGGTATAGCGCGGTCCGCAGTTGGTACAGTTCAGGAAGGGGTACCGGTAGCGGCGGTCTGCTGGATCGAGCAGTTCACGCAGGCAGTCGGCGCAGGTGGCCGCGTCGGCGGGGATGCCGGTGCTGACGCGACCCAGCACCTCGCTGGCAACGATGCTGAATCCGGTCTGGCCGGTGGGCGCAAGATCGCTGGTGACGACTGAGTCGATGCGGGCCAGCGGCGGAGTATCTGAGGTCAGGCGGGCCAGAAAGGCCTGAATGCGCGGTGTGGGACCTTCGAGCTCGATCGTTACGCCATCCGTATCGTTGCCGATGAAGCCGGACAGATTCTCTTCGCTTGCGAGGCGGTAAACAAAAGGACGAAACCCCACCCCCTGTACAACCCCGTTTACTCGAATACCCTTCCGCTCAACCCCTGGATCAGATTCCGGCAGTGATGATGCAGAGAAGGTCAAAAGGTTGCGCCTCGGAATCAAGCATAGCCCAAGCGCAAATCAAAGCCCTACAGAAACTTCGGGCGAATCAAGGCCGGGAATTCGCAACGCAGGGCAACCAAAAGTTTTGCAGCTTGCTCAAATCCCAGTAGCGGATGGGTGGAGTGAACGCCGGTCCGCTTCTTTGCGCAGCGCAAAGAATAACTCAAGATAGTTTCTATCCCAACATCCCAAGGGCCACTTGAAATGCGCCCCGCAGGTAAATGCGAAAGGTGAATGATATGAAGAAACTTATGCTGACACTCGCTATTGCGAGCCTCGCTACCGTGAGCTGGGCATCGGACCAGGATAAACAGGATACGACGGATCGGCTGGATAAGGCCGCTGCGGTATTGCACGAAGTGATGGGAGCTCCCGACAAAGGAATTCCCGAAGAAGTGATGAACCACGCAAAGTGCGTAGCCGTCGTACCCCATATGATCAAGGGTGGATTTGTATTTGGCGCTCAAGGCGGTCGCGGTGTCGCCACCTGCCGCACGGAACACGGCTGGAGCGCTCCTGCATTCTTCGCCATCACGGGTGGAAGCTGGGGGCTGCAGATCGGCGTCGAAGGCGTGGACCTTGTGATGATTTTCCAGACCGACGAGGGCATGAAGCACC
This sequence comes from Occallatibacter sp., assembly GCF_049802275.1. Taxonomy (NCBI): domain Bacteria; kingdom Pseudomonadati; phylum Acidobacteriota; class Terriglobia; order Terriglobales; family Acidobacteriaceae; genus Occallatibacter; species Occallatibacter sp. The sequence continues at coordinate 3,389 of NZ_JBARMD010000502.1, forward strand.
TGCTTGCGAGCAAATTCCAGCTCGGCGCCGATGCCTCGGCTGCGGCTGGACCGGTGGGCCGTCACGCGTCGGCTGACACCGACTGGAAGATGAACACGGAGATCCTGACTTACTCGCGCGCCAAGGGCGTGTTCGCAGGCTTGACGTTGACGGGGGCGGATGTTCGACCGGACGAGGACTCCATGAAGACGGTTTACGGGCCGGATGTCACGTTCCGCTCGGTTCTGACCGGAACTGTTCCGGCGCCGCCGCAGGCACATGCATTTTTGTCCGCAGTCCGCGGTGCCCGCATTCAGTCGGCCTCCTCCCGTTAGAGATTAAGCGTGTTGCGAAGGACTGCGAGCATTCGGAATCCCTTCCGGATGCTCGTGGTGTTTAGAGCGATGACTAAATTTTCCTGGAAACACAATGGGCCATACCTCGCCAGCGCTTCGGCCCCGCGTGAAAGAATTGAATCATGATGGAACGGTGGCGACATCCGCTCGCCAGATACATACTGGTCTCTCTCGCTCTTATTTTCATGGATTCAGGTTATGGCGTTGCCCAGCAGCCGCCGGATATTGCGACTATTGTTCACGGCGTGGATGCATCCGTAAAGAATCGCATCGATCGACTGGGTAGCTACACGGTCAACGAACACTACGCCTTGTTTCGCGGCAAGGATGAAACGCACCCGACTGCGGAGATGCTGGTGAAGACTACCTACCGCAAGCAGACTGGCAAAAGCTACGACATCGTCTCCGAAAGCGGCTCGTCCTTCTGGCGCAACGAGGTGCTGGCTACTTTACTGGACAACGAAAAGCGCATGAGTTTGCCTGGCAACGTTGAGACAGCGCTGATCAACAGTTCCAATTACGACTTGAAACTGGATTCGAACGCACGTGAGCGCCTGAATGGTCGCGACTGCCTGGTACTGGACATTACACCCAGGCGAACGAGCCAGTTTCTCTTTAACGGGAAGCTGTGGGTGGACGCCCAGGACTACGCGATTGTTCAGTTGAAAGGAACGGCATCGAAAAGTGCCTTCTTTCTGGCGAGTGCGGCGCAGGTTAGCCGACAGTATGGCGAAATAAGCGGACTGCCGATGGCCACGCACGCCGAGGCTGTTTCAGGCAGCACATTGTTGGGTCAGACGGTGGTGAAGATCGATTACACAAATTACCAACTTGACTTGATTCCAGCGAGCTAATCGCGTTTCCATGCCACATGGGACGGGAGTGGCCGGGCAGGCTGGTGCCGCCCAACCCCGGTGACGAATGAACGCGCCAGCCGTACCGTAACTGCACTATACTGAGCACCTGTGACACCGATCTGGAGCGACTGGAAACTGATGGCCGCCCTCGGCTCCTGCCTTGTGCTGGGGCTCAAACACGGCTTTGACTACGATCATCTGGCCGCTATATCGGATATCACAGCTATACAGAAAACCTGGCGCAGCGGGCTGCGGCTTGGGATGACTTATGCGCTGGGTCATGCCTTCACAGTGGTGGCGCTTGGCGTCGCAGTGCTGCAGATGCACCTGGGATTGCCGGAAGGTCTGGATCACTGGACAGAGCGACTGATCGGCTTGACGCTTATCGTGCTGGGCATCGGGGTGGTAGCCGGCATCCTGCGCAAGGACGCACATGGACATCGGCACGGCCGCATTGAAAGCCGACTGGCCATCGCCATCAATGGCGTGCTGTGGATGGCTTGGCGCGTGCGGCGCATCTGGAACCCGGCGGTACCTAAACCGGAGCGATTTCAGTGGATGTACAACGGGAAGTCGGTCTTTATAATCGGCATGTTGCATGGAGTGGGTGCCGAGACGCCGAGCCAGCTTGCGTTGTTCTTCCTGACAGCAAATCTCGGCGGCACCTCCCGGGGCATGCTCGGACTGGGCGCGTTTGCGGTTGGACTTGTCGCCATGAATGCGCTGATGACGGCTTCATTGGGCGGCGCCTTCAACGCAGGCGGGCATCATCCGCGCTTCTACTCCGTGATTGCATGGACGGGTGCGGTGTACAGCTGCGCCATCGGATTGATCTTCCTCTTCGGCATTTCGGATCGCCTGCCCTCCCTGGGATGATCGCGAATTCCCTCTCAATTTCCTGATTCGGGACTGCTTTCTCCAGTCGTGTTTCGGCTTGTGGAACGAGCTCAGACCGGCGTGACCGTGGTCACGGTCAGTCGTATATGTACGAGAGTAAAAAAGAGCCAGACAGAGAGCGGAGCGTTAAACGTAAGTACTTCGCTATCAATGTCTGGAGGGATTTGTGCCCGCATTCACACCACCGCCGCTTCCGAGCGACGACAAACGCTGGAAGATCGTGAACGGCACCATGCGCAAGAATGGGTTTGCCCGCCACGCGCTGATCGAAACACTGCACACCGTTCAATCCGCATTCGGATATCTGGACGATGATGCGATCACTTTCGTCGCAAAGTCGTTGCGTGTGCCGCTGAGCCAGGCCTATGGGGTGGTCACTTTCTACCACTACTTCAGTCTGAAGCCGCCCGGCAAACACACCATGACAATCTGCACGGGAACGGCGTGCTACATCAAGGGCACTGACAAGCTGGTGGCCGCTGCTGAGAAACGCCTGGGCATTCCGCAAGGTCAGACAACCAAAGACGGCAAGATAAGCCTGATGACCGCTCGCTGCGTCGGCGCATGCGGACGCGCCCCGGTGGTCTTGACGGACGGCGAACTGCAGGGACAGATGAGTGGCGACAACATGCTCGATCAGCTGGAAAGGTGGGCGGTCGAATGACACTCGAAGAGCTCGATCAGATCGCAGAATCCGTTCGCGTTGAAAATGCGAAGTTCGACCACGAAGTGAATGTCTGCATGGGCACGGGTTGCCTCAGCCAGCACTCGGACAAGCTGAAAGATGCTTTGAGCAGCGCAGTGGAGGCATCGCGCAAGAGAGTCCTGGTGCGCCGCACCGGTTGCATGGGCCTCTGCGCCGCCGGTCCGCTGGTTCTCGTGGACCCCGAAGAGACACTCTACCAGCATGTCAAGGCCGAGAATGCAGAAGCTGTGGTTGGCAGTCTTGGCGGTGCGCCGATTCCGGAGTTGCAGTGCGACCTGCGCGATCACTTTGACCAGCAGGTACACGTGGTGCTGGAAAACTCCGGGCAGATTGATCCGGAAAAGATCGACGACTACATTGCTCGGGACGGCTACCGGGCATTGATGACAGCTGTGACCGATATGACACCCAACGGCGTCATCCACCAGATCACCGCAAGCGGACTCCGCGGACGGGGCGGCGGCGGGTATCCAACCGGCTTGAAATGGGGCACCGTTGCCAAGGCATCCGGCGACATGAAGTACGTGATCTG
>NZ_JBARMD010000503.1:0-3131 GCF_049802275.1 Occallatibacter sp.
GCAGCTTTTCCGGCTGCCTTCTCCGCTGCCTTCCCGCCGCGTTTGGCCGCTTTCACCGGCTCCGCCGCCGGCATCTCGTGACGCACCGGGAACAGCGCATTCAGCCGCGTACCCTCACCCAGCGCCAGCACCGCTTCCGCGACCTCGTCCATCGAGTCGCGCTTCACCAGCCCATCGCAGTAAATGCAGTGCACTTCTCCGGCACGCGCGTAAAGCAGCCGCAGGTAGTCGTAGATCTCCGTCGCCGTCGCCACTGTCGAGCGGGGATTACGCGTCGTATTCTTCTGCTTGATGGCGATTGCCGGAGCCAGCCCATCGATCTCGTCCACATCCGGCTTTTCAATCCGCTCAAGAAACTGCCGTGCATAGGCCGACAGCGACTCGACATACCGCCGCTGCCCCTCGGCGTAGATCGTGTCAAAGGCAAGCGAACTCTTGCCCGAACCTGACACGCCACTCACAACCGTCAGCTTACCGTGAGGAATCTCGCAGGAGATGTTCTTTAGATTGTGTGTCCGCGCGCCGCGGATGACGATCGCGTCGTTCGATGAACTCAATGGGAAGACACCGGGATGATGAAAGTTCCGGCCGCGTCACAGTCGCCTCAGAGAGGCCCAGGGCGCAACCAGCCATTCTTTATTATAAGGCGCAAACCGGCTGCATCATCGCGAGCACGCGCTGCGGATCAGGTCCTATCGATGTCCTGGTAATTTCTGCCGGAAAAAGAAGGAAAGTGGTCGCGCGCCTCACGCTGAACCCCTTCAGCATCCCCGGCGTTCATTCAATCCCGGGCCGGGCGCGCATACACAAGAGAAACATGGAGAATCCTAGGCAGCCAAAGCCGAACCCGCGCGGACCGAAGCCACCGCGAGGGCCGGTAAAGAGGGATATTCCGACTCCATCATTGAGTCATTCGAGCGGTTCAGTACGGCGGAGAGGCTCATAAGGACCTCCGACGCACATGCAGGACACTGATTCGCATTGTTCCCAATCGAATTGCAGTCCTGGCAAAGATACGCGCTGGTTAACGGGAAGTGTTGGAGCATCAGGTAGGACGCAACATCGCCCGGCGAACGTCTTGAAGCGGTGGAAAGCATATGTCACCTGGTGTTCTGGGGATTTGCGGGGTCCAACTGAACCTCGCATGTACTGTTAGAAGGATGCCCCAGTTCGGAGCAAAGATGCTCTACCCTTCAGTCGTTCCAGAATCACGAAAGTGGAATTTCGCGGGTTACTACGCCAGTTGCCAGAGTTACTTAGGGACATGAGACCTTCGTGTTTTCAAGATGCCCCGAAGGTGTCAGCAGGCTGTGCAAACTGAACCAGCCAGCCGGTTTACAAATCAATTTATTGCCCGGTTATTCGTGATCAGATCGCAGACAGCGATGCCGGCGGGAAGGTTACCCCGCCGGCAACGCCGCAACGTACGGTCCCCTACTTAGTAAACGGCCCCTCTTGTTCGTCGAACTCGTGCTCGCGTTCGATGCCCTTGTGGGCCAGTTTATCGGCCTCGCGTTCCATTCTTTCCCAGTCGCCGGGAACCGGATTCATACGTTCGTCCGCAGGCGTCGGGTGTGGACGTTCTGGAATATTGGAATTCGATTCATTCGCCATGGTTCACTCTCCCAGGCAGATTCGATGCGCTTCTCGCGTGGCGCGGATGTACGACTGAATTCACGCTTCGCGCAGCTACACCAGCCGATTCGTCGCCGCTACCTTGGCATACCAAAGACCAGAATCCTTTACCGTCCGCTTCTGATCGCGATAGTCGACGTAAATCAGCCCGTAGCGCTCCGTATGTCCGTTCGCCCATTCAAAGTTATCGATCAGGCTCCAGGCATGAAATGAGCGCACGCGCGCACCATCGGCAATCGCTCGCGCCAGTTCCGCCAGTTCCTGCCTGAACCATTCAATGCGCCGCGTGTCGGGCACATGGCCATTCTCTTTCTCGTATGGCGCATCGAGATAGCCGCAACCGCTCTCAGTGATTTCGATAATGGGGTGGTCATACTCGCGCGAGATTTGCGTCACCAGGTCATAGATGCCACGAGGCCACACTTCCAATCCAGATTCCGTAAGCGCGCCCTCGGTGGGCATCTCCGCCCGGAAACGTGTGTATGGATCGCGCCCGGTTGCGGGGTCCGCCTCGATCTCGGTGCCGCTGAAACCTCCGCCGCTAAACGCCTGCGCGTGGCTCGCGTCGGAAACGATGCGGCGGGTGTAGTAATGGAAACCAACCCAGTCGAGCGGCGCGTGCATGATCTTCTCGTCCCCCGGCTTGACCCCCATCCGTTCATACGGAGGCTCTCCCACAAACGCATTCGGATAGTGGCCCTTCATCGCCGCTTCAAGGAAGAACACGTTATTCATGGCGTGATAGCGAGCGGCGGCTGCGCGGTCCGCCTCCGAATCGGTCTTGGGATACGCGGGGCACATGCCGTATGCACTGCCCACGGTGGCTTTCGAAGACGCCGCCTTGATGGATCGAAGCGCCTCCGCCTGAGCAAGCGTCAGCGTATGCGCTGCTTTGAGAAAGTCATCGAAGTTGGTGCGGCAAGGCGGAAAAGCGCCAACGCCATATCCCATGTAAGCGACGGACCAGGGCATATTGAAGGGAGCCCAGACCGTAATGCGATCTCCAAGATGCTTGGCGAGGATGCCTGCGTATTCGGCGTAATATCCGGCCAAATCGCGGTTGGGCCAGCCACCCTTCTCTTCCAACGCCTGCGGCAGGTCCCAGTGATAGATGGTGCAAAACGGACGAAGGCCTTGCTCCAGCATGGTATCGACGAACTTGCTGTAATGATCGATGCCTTTCATGTTCGGCGCACCGGTCCCGGAGGGCTGGATCCGCGGCCAGGAGATAGAGAAGCGATAGCTTTTCTGGTTGAGGCTTTTCGCCAGCGCCATGTCCTGCGGATAAAGATGATATTGATCGCAGGCGACATCAGCGGTGGTTCCGCCCTTTACCTTGCCTGGTGTGTGGGTAAATTTGTCCCAGATCGACTCGCCCTTTCCGTCCTCGTTCCAGGCGCCCTCAACCTGGAAAGCGGCAGTGGCCGTGCCCCAGAGAAAGCCATCCGGGAACCGTGCGCTCTCAATCTCCGCCTGCGCCACCGCCCCGGGCACAT
>NZ_JBARMD010000504.1:0-4356 GCF_049802275.1 Occallatibacter sp.
GCTTTCAACTGCGGCTGATCGAAGTGGGACCGCTGAAGAATGTCTCGCTGGCCACGCGGCTTCGCACCTTGCTCGATATTCCTCGCAGCCTGCTTGCCTGTCGCAGGTTGATTTGCGAATTCAAACCCGATGTTGTGTTCGGCGTCGGCGGTTATGCTTCCGGTCCGGGAATGGCTGCGGCGCTGATGTTGCGAGTGCCGACGATGGCGTTCGAGCCGAATGCCATGCCGGGGCTTGCGAATCGACTGGTGGGGAAACGAGTGCAGGCTGCCGCGGTAAATTTTCCGGCAGCGGCCACTTTCTTTCACAACGCGGAGGTGACGGGGATACCGGTGCGGCCGGAGTTCTTCAAACTTCCGCCCGCCACTGGAGGCGCGCCGCATCTGCTGGTCTTTGGCGGATCGCAGGGGGCCCGGCTCTTCAACAACACGCTGCCATCGATCGCGCCGGCTCTGCTTGAGGCTGTTCCGGGGCTGACAATTCTGCACCAGGCCGGGGCCCGGCACGTTGACGCAAGCGAAGCTGCCTACAAGGCGAGCGGCGCGAATCCGGCGCAATGGCACGTAAGCGGATTTCTCGACGACATGCCGGCACGGTTTGCGCAAGCCAATCTTGTCATGGCTCGCAGCGGAGCCTCAACGGTGGCTGAACTTGCTGCCGCGGGCAAGCCTGCGCTGCTTGTCCCTTTTGCAGCTGCGGCCGACGATCACCAGGCGCGCAACGCTGAGGAGATGGTGAAGGCCGGAGCCGCCGTGATGCTGAAGGAGCCCGATCTGGCCGATCACGCAAAGGTGCTCGAGTGCCTCATCCATCTGCTCACCTCGCACGAGCGGCTGGCGGCCATGTCGGCGGCGGCGCTGACGCAAGCTCATCCCCAGGCGGCGGAAGACATTGCCAAACGACTCGTGTCGCTGGCGACAGGATTGACAGCCCAATAAGGCGCTGCAAGCTGCAGCAGTAAAATTCAGGGGATACCCCCCACCCCCCTTCCCACCACATGTTCATTGTTTTCAGCAGGTTGGCAAATCGGGCGGTTACAAATATTTCCTGTCAAAGGACTTACAGGCAAATATTTCTTAACAAAGGGGTTGCGGTGATCTTGCAGCCATTCGCGCGAGTGTTGAGGTCTTCCCATTTCCACAATAGAGAAACGCGCGAAATAACCTGCAAAGTTCGCGGATTTATTTTTTGCGGTTTCGGTGTTGGAAGTTGCCAACAGCTCCTCATAGCGTGTGAATGTTTGTGCGCTATACTTCTCGCCTTCGAACATCGCTGAGCATTTCCCCTCGAAGAAAATCTGAACTGGAGGCGATCTGTATGAAAACCATTTTGACTTGGAGTGTGCGTCCGGGAGCCATCAAGGAAGCGGTGGGTCGATTTCTCGCTGGGCAAGCCGCACCGGAACCGGGCGTGAAAATACTCGGCCGCTGGCACAAAATCGATATGGGCGGCGGCGTCGCGCTGTATGAAACCGACAATCCGACCGCGCTCTATGCAGGTGCGGCAAAGTGGGCTGACGTGCTGGAGTTTCACAGCTCAATTGTGATTGAGGATGCAGAAGCCGGAGCTGTGCTGGCGCAGGTGTTCGGCGGCAAAGGCTGATTTCTCCGGAGCTAAAGCTCTTCGTCTTCGGGAATGCATTCAGGGGCATGAATGCCCCTGCTCCTTCCAATTGTGAACGAGGGCGTTCCATCCTTGAATCAGAGAATTATTCAAGGATGGGGGCACCCTCAATTTGTAGCTGTCATGAACTCAGGAAAGCGGGCCGGTGTACTTCACCTCGACCACTGATGCGTTCTGAACGATCCCCTCGGAGGTGACATTGCCGCCCTCAACCATGTCGATTACGGCCAGTAGTAGCCTGCTCCTCGCAGATAGGAAATCTCCACAGTAATCGCAGCCATGATGAACGCGATCGATACCGCACAGACCGTCAGGCGCGGGAACCGCTCGGCAAAGGTTGGCGGGGCATTCCCTGCGAATTCAAATAGAGGACCGCACAACTCAGCGCTGGCCTCTGTTTCGTTCTGCTGCGTTTGAAAGAGCCCATACTCGCTGGACTCTTTCGGTTCAACAACGCGAATGGATAAGGTGGCATTTATATATTCTTTTTCTTTCGTCAGCATCCTGGCCTCACACTTGTTCGGCCCCGGCAACCCCATTTCCGGCCCCTCACCGATACGCCACGCGACGTCAAATCTGCCTGCATGTGCGTGAACTTGGACTATCGTCACATGACTTTTGAGTGGTCGAATGTGAGGTCGATCACAGCGGAATTCTTATCGCGGGGGAAGGAACGCCGAATTGAGTAGATGGGACGACACTAGAAGGGGAGTTGCGTTCCTTTCGTTGCTACTCTAGCAGTGCTTATGGCGTCTTTATCAACTCGGCTAGGGTCTTTGCCGCAACGTGAGTTCCTATCTCCTTCGCTGTCAATAGAGCACCTTTCCCGACTTTTGAAAGGAACGAGATTACCCCTTTGCGATCGCCCTTCTCGGCAGACTCGGCTGCGTTGCCGATTAGCATTATTTGTCTATCATCTACTCTTGACGATGCGCTTTTTCGAAGCTCCGCGATGACTAGATCTAGTTCATTCGCGAGTGCATGTAAATCGACGCCATTTATGGTCTCCGCCGAGGAGTATAGGTTGACCTCCCCGTGGGCGTGATCGCCGAGAGCGCCGATCTGACCGAAATTGTTGATCTGGTTCCCCTGCACGACCGTATTTCCAGGCTCGGTTTCAGGTGAGCGAGACCTCTTTAGGAGCCTACGCCCCTCCGCCGTGATCCCGATTCGACCAAGTATGTGAAGCCTTCCAAAAGCTCCAACGCGGATGTGCGGAGCATTGATATATCCATCGATCAAGAGTGCATCAAGCGCATTCTTGAATTCGGTGTCTGTTGGCTGTGGCTGCAGGTTGTATTTCAGCTCGGCCGACGAAAGGGGCTGCGGAAATGACTTGCTTGTGATTTCTAGTATCGCGCTCGCGACCTCCGGATCGTATCCTCCACCGGCACGGGTTTCCGCCGACGTCGCCATGCTCGCGACTTTGCTCATCGCCAGCTGGATGACCGCTTCATGCCATCCTCCCGGCGAATTGTAGTACCCGAATCGCCAGTTTTCGGGAGCTTCGACCACGATTGAACCCATCTTATCGAGCGCATTGCAGCATTCGAGTTGAGCAGAGTTCAATAAGCCCGTTTGCGTCGAAAAGTTGAGATCCTGGTTCTCGCTCTCGCCGCGAATCACGGCACTTTGGGCCAGCGAGCCATTCGGAAGGATGTACGGTTGACGTGCAATACTCTCTACCGATACAGCAATCAGTCGCGTGTCCTCATCCATTCTTGTTACCTCGCCGCAGAGAAAAGATTCCTACACAGCATTTTGAGCGATCCATGCCAGATTGAGAAGGCTACGTTTCGTCCGAGTCACCGGTTCGAGGTATTAGTCCACCTTCTTCGAGATGTTGAGGAGGAGCCGATGCCGGCGAGGGTGAAAGAGGCTGGTGCTGGCCAAGTGGGCAAAAGCAGATCCTTCGCTCCGCTTACCCCACCGCGCACGAATGCGCGACGGGGCCCCAGGCGTGCTCCGCTCAGGATGACACTTCTGTGGTTTTAGAAGTGCATAGTTTGAACGGACGCCTCCCTAATCAACTTTTTTTTGGAGATGTTGATGAGAATGCCGATCCCTGCCAGCGTGAAGAAGAGGCCGGTGCTAGCCAGGGTGGCGAAAAGCAGATCCTTCGCTCCGCTTATTCACCCCACAAACGAGGACCTGTTTGTGGGGACCCCGCTTACCCCACCGCGCACGAATGCGCGACGGGGCCCCAAGCGTGCTGCGCTCGGAATGACACTTCTGTGGTTTTAGAAGTGCATAGTTTGAACGGACGCCTCCCTAATCAACTTTTTTGGAGATGTTGAGGAGAATGCCGATTCCTGCGAGCGTGAAGAAGAGGCTTGTTCCGCCGGAGGAGATGAAGGGTAAGGGGATTCCCTTGGTGGGCAGCAGCGAGAGGACCACGCTGATGTTGAAGAAGGCTTGCAGCAGGATGGCCGTCGTAATGCCGAAGGCGGTGAGGCGCGCAAACGGATCGGTCGAACGATAGGCAGTGCGCAGGCCGCGGTATCCGAGGATGACGAAGAGCGTGAGGATGAGGATGGCACCGATGAAGCCGAGCTCTTCCGCAATGTTGGCGTAGATGAAATCGGTGTGGGCTTCGGGGAGATAGAAGAGCTTTTGCATGCCCTCCATGTAGCCGCGCCCTGTGAGCCCCCCTGTGCCGACCGCGATGAGCGACTGGTTGATATGGAATCCCGCGCCCTGGGGGTCGAGGTCGGGATGCGCGAAGGCCAGCAT
>NZ_JBARMD010000505.1:0-2118 GCF_049802275.1 Occallatibacter sp.
ATCGTGGGCATGGGAAGAAGGCTGGCCACGTGTCAGCGCGGAAGAACAGGAAGCGGGCGTAGGCAGATTTCATTTTGATAGTTCTTGACCGGCCCGGAATTCCTTAAATGCCTGCATCAGCCCCTGCTCGAGTTGACTCCAGCTCGATCGTGGAGCGAGTTCTGCTTTCCGGCAAGTCCAAAGATTCGTCTCAATTCTTCTGGATGCTCGTTGCTTTCGCGGAGATGAATTCGAATGTGGGCGGCCTCATCAAATAAATCCGAGGTTCCATTCAACGCCCTCGACACCGACTCCGTCCCCAGAATCAATCTGGCGTGATCCTTTGAGATCGGCGCATCGACCCCATCTCTCTAAATGCAGAATCAATCAGATTTGTGATTGTCACAATCCCGGGGATCAGCTGAGACCGGCTATTTCTGCCCGCGGCCACCCATTTCCTGGCCGGCTTCTTCTCGGTTGTCGACAATGTAGACCGCACCGCCCAGACCCGATGGCGGACGCGAGTTGCCGGTGCCGCGAAAATCGTATCCAAAGCGCAGATCGCTGAATTCGACAGTGGTCCAGGTGCGGCCGGGCGGCAGCTGCGGCGGGTCGATTCCAATGACCTGGACCTGGCCGACATCCCGCACGACCGCCCAGCGACCCCAGTCGAGATAGACCTTGCCCAACTCGGTTTGCTTGGCAGCTTCAACGGCAGGCGTGACGGGCGGCTTAAAGAGCTGGTCGGTTTGCGGATCGCTGTCGATGTTTCCGGTGCGCGTGTTGACCTCGCCGAATTGATAGAAGTTTTGTGTTTCGACAATCACGTGCCAGCGGAAGGGATTCCAGGGATAAGGCTCGGCAGCGACACGATCCACGGGAACGGTGGTGATGGGGTTGTTGAGGATAAGGCCTTCAGCCGCGGCATGTTCGGCGTAGCGCAGGCACCACAACAGGAACATGCCGGAGAGCGCGAAGATGGCCCAGCCGCGACCGCGAAACGGGGTGCGTCGTGAGCTGATTTCGCGTTCGGCGAGGCCGAGGAGCCCGGGGATGATGAGTGCAGCAAAGAGGAGCACCCATAGCACCGGCTCGGCGATGAATACAAAGCTGCCGGCATACCAGCGCGGATTGAAGGGGAAAAAGGGGCGGACTCCATAGTTGTTGGTCCAGTCAAGCGCGATGTGACTGAGCGCAGAGATGAAAGCGGCAAGATAGACCCATTGCCATCGGACGGGCTGCGGCCTGGAACGCGTTGGGGCTCCAGGCTCAAGGGGCGGGGCGGTTTTCGCTCGCCGAGCGCGACGGTGTTCGACCCAGCGGTGATAGAGCCAGGTGGCGCCGACGGCTGCAGCGGCAACGAAGGGCACGGCGATGAAGGTGTGAGTGATGCCGCGATGGTGCTTGAGAGCTTCGACCGGGCCGGCAAATCCCCAAACAATATCGAGGTCGGCGGCTTCGGCGGCGAGTACCGCAGCCAGCGTAGCGTAGGCGGTTTTGCGATTGAGTCCGGCGCGGCCGATGCAGGCGCCGGTCAGGAAGTGGGTGATGGGTTCCATGGCGTGCTGCTGTTCATGGTAGCGGAGTGGGCTGGCTTGCGGAGGCAGTCGGGCTTCGCGATGTCAGCGGAAGTTCGTCGGGTTGGAGCTCGCGTGATTTGGATTTAGCAGGTTGGCTTTCCGCTGCGCGGAAATAGCGAGTTGGCAAGTCTGCGCCCGCGACGTCGGAGGGGGAAGCCTCGGCACCCTATAATCCTGCCCATGGCTGAGATGAACAAAGCGAAGGCGGAGAAGCGCATTGAGGAGTTGCGCACGGAACTGCGGCGGCATGAGCACCTCTACTACGTGATGGATGCGCCGGTGATCAGCGACGCGGAGTACGACGCGCTGATGAATGAGCTGAAACGGCTGGAAACGCAGTATCCGGAGTTGTTGACGCCGGATTCGCCCACCCAGCGAGTGGGCGGCAAGCCGGCAGAGGGGTTCCGGAAGGTGCGGCACTCGCGGCCGATGCTTAGCCTGGACAACGCCTACACCGAAGAGGAACTGCGTGATTGGGATCGGCGCGTGCGGGAGCTTGCAGGAAATCTGCCGGTGGAGTACACAGCGGAACTGAAGCTGGACGGGCTGAGTCTCGCGC
>NZ_JBARMD010000506.1:0-2680 GCF_049802275.1 Occallatibacter sp.
CGTCGCAGGATCCCAGCCTGCCTTGAGCAACGCACTTCGCGCCGCTTTTGCCGACGCGCTCTGATCCTCCTTGATTAGCCTCCTGAATTCACCGTTGATCTCATTCTTCAGCTTCGTCGGTTTCAGATCGCGCCGGTCCGCGTACTTCGCAACCGCTCGATCGTGGAGTTCGCGAAGCTCTTTCACTTCGCCTATCCGTTTGGTGAAAAGGGCCTCCGGCTCGTTCGCGAGCGAGACCTGGCCCTTTCCCGCCACCTGCTCCTGCCCCCCACTCTGCCTCATCGCGCGCGTCCACTTTGTAATGCGGTTGGTGACCGAATCCATGAACGACTTGTTCATCGGGTTGGTGGCGCGCCGATATTGCTTGCTCTTGCTGATGTTCTTGGCGCCCACGGATGCCGTCTCGTCCACATCCGCGCCCACCGGTTCTGACAGCGTTGCAGACTCACCGCGCGCCCATTGCTTTTCCCACTTGGAGCGAATGACGCCTTTGATCTCAACCTGCTGGCCTTCAAACTCGAACGACGTTTCCTTGTCGGTTCGATGTTGAATTTCGTCCTCTCCGCGTATGCGGTGTCCGCCCGGCTCCTTCGCGCCTCGCATCTCCGACGACTCGCGCGGCGCCGAAGACGGATGAGGTTGCTGTGAACCGGCAGCGCCAGGAATCGCGGGAATTTCCGCGGCCGGATGGGCAAGAATAGAAGGCCCTTGCACCGCGCCCTGCGCCATGGAAGGTGCCGGCTTCGCGAGACTCAATTCGGTTTGAGGATCTCCGTGCGCCACTGGCTCGATAGGGGTTTCCCCTTTGGGTGCAACCTTGGGAGGGTGAGAGACAGTAGAGGCCAGCCTGCCGGTTACCACGCCCAGGCCAAGATTCAGTTCGAGATCCGCTCTTGAACCGCCGCCGTTCAAATAGAAGCCGGTGGCTCCTCCTGCTAAATCTCCGAGAGTCCCCGCGGTGAGTCGCGCAACCTTTGAGTTGCCCAGCACCTTGCCCGCTACTCCCGTTACGCGCGAACCGACGAAACCGGAAGGAACCGCAATCACTCCGGACCAGGCCCCCTCCTTAAAACTCTCTTTCCAGCTCTTGCCCTCGACACGCGCCACAGTGGTGCCGGATGCGAATCCTTCGGCAAAGGTCGTCACCGCTTCCGCCGGCAGGCCAGTGAGCCCGATACCCCCAAGGACCTCCCCGGCGATTCCTCCGGTTGCCAGGGCAGCCTCCATGCCGATGGCGGCGTTTCTGGCAATGGTGAGACCCGTGACGATACTTTGGGCAGTCGACTCCGATTTTTCAATTCCCCTTTCCACAATGCGTCTGGCGCGATCCGCCAGTTGCACACCTTCGAAGATGGTCTGCGCTCTCTTCTCCTGAGGACCAACAATGTCGGCGGTGCTGTTTGCCTTCTTCCTCTCACCCAGAACGATGTTCGACATGGCAACAGCAGAAATCGTCTCGTCTTGCAGATCTCCGGCATCGACCCCGCTGGCAAGTCTGACCACGACGCCGGCACGCGACGATTCTCTTCTTACACCCTCCGCATCCGCCGGATCGTAGTTTGCGTCCATGAACGAATCCGCCTTGAAGACGGTATCTTCGTTCATATCGCGGGCGCTCTTTTCCGCTCGATTCAAGATCTGTGCCACACCGGCCCGGAGTTGTGTCGCCTCCGCGTCGTCCAGCACCAGCGTCTGGTTCCCGTGCATCAGCACCCACCCACCCTCGGGCTGTTGATACATCCCGTCAATCTTGCGGATCAGGCTCATGACCTTCTCGCGCTCCAGAACAAACCCGGGAGACGGCCCGCCGAACACCTCTTGCATCTCCGCCTTGTCCTTGATCTCTTCTTCTTTTTCAGCACCTAAATCCACAGACGACGCGATCGCTGCATTTACTCCCGCTGCGTGGCGCTCGGCCTTGCGCATATAGCGGTACAGGTTGCGAAGTTCCGCCAACGTCCCGGTCAGCAGTTGCCGGTCGGCCCGGTTCACATTGGGTTGTTTTAACCACGCCTGGATCAGGCCCATCTCCCGCTCTACTTCTCCTGATGTTTTGTACAAAGCGCTCTCGTAGAGCGTTCGCGGCTTTTCAAGCTCTTCTCTCTCTCCAGCCTTGTTTTCACCGGACGGCTTTTTCTTCTGCGGATGCTTGCGGCTCTTTTTGCGTCGCCGCTGTTCATCCTCCAGGAGCTTCAGTTCCTGCTCGTACTTCAGGTAATCCGGCGAGGTCTGTCTTTGCCTTCCGAGCCACTCCGCACGCTGATCGATTTGATCGTCGAGATGCATATCGTTCGCGGATAAATCCGGCGGGCTCTTCGGCACGGTCGGGTCGCGCAATTCGAGCACGCTGTTCTCATCGAGCGGCGAACATTGCACCGTTCCTGGAATACTGGCCAGATCCACCGGTATGGGCCCTGAGCCGCCGGCGAGTGCCGCGGCAGCCTCCGCCTCGCGTTCGTGCGCCGCTCCCTCAACAACGCCACCGGGACGGCTCTGTTGCACCACGTGCGCCAGCTCATGCGTCAGGAGCCGGCGTCCCTCCGGCACGTACGGACAAAACTGGTCTGCGCCGAAGATGATGTTCCGCCCCTCGGTAAACGCACGCGCCTTCCGCTGTCTTGCGAGAGTGGCCGCCCCTGACCCCGCGTGAATTCGCACCTCGCTCAGGTCGGCTCCGAAC
>NZ_JBARMD010000507.1:0-5078 GCF_049802275.1 Occallatibacter sp.
TACGGCCCGTGACAACAGTTCCACGTCCCGAGATCGAGAAGATGTCTTCGATCGGCATCAGGAAGGGCAGGGTTACGGCGCGCTCCGGCTGCGGAACGTACTTGTCCACCGCATCCATCAACGCGTCAATCTGGGCTTCCCACTTGGGCTCGCCGTTCAACGCGCCCAGGGCCGATCCACGGATAACCGGAACATCGTCGCCCGGGAACTGGTACTTCGACAGCAGTTCGCGAACTTCCATCTCGACCAGATCTGTCAGCTCTTCGTCTTCAACCGCGTCGCACTTGTTCAAGAAGACCACGATGCAGGGAACGCCCACCTGGCGAGCCAGCAGAACGTGCTCCTTGGTTTGCGGCATGGGGCCGTCGGTGGCTGCCACTACAAGGATCGCGCCGTCCATCTGCGCCGCGCCGGTGATCATGTTCTTGATGTAATCGGCGTGACCGGGGCAGTCAACGTGCGCATAGTGCCGGTTCGGGGTCTCGTACTCCACGTGCGCCGTCGCGATCGTGATGCCGCGCTCCCGCTCTTCCGGGGCGTTGTCGATCGAGTCAAACGAACGGAACGTGTTCTTCGGGTTGTGCTTCTGCAATACCTTGGTGATCGCCGCCGTCAACGTCGTCTTGCCGTGATCGATGTGACCAATCGTGCCCACGTTCACATGCGGCTTCGAACGATCAAACTTTTCCTTCGCCATAAGAAATCCAATTCCCTTTCAGTGGCTTGTACTACTTGTTGCACCCAGGGGCGCCGGCATTCCGGCTCCAGCCCCAAAACCAAAAACAGCTACTAGCTTCTAGCCGCTAGCTCCCAGCTTCCCTCGCTGGAGCCGCTACCTTTAGCTTCTGCAAGGCCGAGCTAGTAGCTAGAAGCCAGTAGCTGACGGCTTGCTTTTCTACTTCCCCTGCGCACGGCCGATAATCTCATCGGCGATCATGCGCGGCGCCTCTTCGTAGCGCGCGAACTGCATTGAATACGACGCCCGGCCTTGTGTCGAGGAACGAATCTCGTTAACGTAGCCGAACATTTCCTTCAGCGGAACGATCGCCTTGATGACCTGCGATCCCGCCGCGTGTTCCATACCTTCAATTCGTCCTCGGCGCGAGTTAATGTCGCCGATGATCACGCCCATGTACTCTTCTGGAACCGTGACCTCAACCGCCATCACGGGCTCAAGAAGTACCGGATGCGCCTTGCGTGCAGCTTCCTTGAACGCGATCGAACCGGCGAATTTGAATGCCATTTCGTTCGAATCAACTTCGTGATAGCTGCCGTCGAACAGGATTACCTTCACGTCCACGATCGGGAAGCCTGCCAGGATACCCAATTCCAACGCACCCTGCACGCCCTGATCAATGGGCTTGATGTATTCCCTCGGAACCGATCCACCCTTGATTTCGTTGATGAACTCATAGCCCTTGCCTGGCTCATTGGGCTCGATGCGCAGCTTGCAATGCCCGTAGTTACCCGAGCCACCGGTCTGGCGAATGTACTTGCCTTCAGCTTCGGCCGTCTTGCGAATCGTCTCGCGGAACGCAACCTTCGGCTCGCCTACGTTCGCCTCAACCTTGTGCTCGCGCTTCAAGCGATCGACGAGAATCTCAAGGTGCAGCTCGCCCATCCCGCTGATAATCGTCTGACCCGAATCCTCGTCGGTACGCACCTTGAAGGTCGGATCTTCATCAGCCAGCCGAGACAACCCCATCGCCATCTTTTCCTGGTCCGCCTTGGTCTTCGGCTCAATTGCCACCGAAATCACAGGTTCCGGGAACACAATGGCACCGAGCGCAATCGGATGCTGCGGCGAGCTCAGCGTGTCGCCCGTCTTCAATTCCTTCAGGCCCACACATGCGCAGATGTCGCCTGCATAGATCTCGGTAATGTCCTCACGCTTATTGGCGTGCATTTTTACCAGGCGTCCGACGCGGTCGGTCTTGCCGGTGCGCGGATTCAAAATCGTGTCGCCTGTCTTCAACGAACCGGAGTAGATGCGGATAAACGACAGCTTGCCAAACGGATCGTTGATCAACTTGAAGACCAACGCCGCCAGGGGTTCATTGTCGTCCGCCTTGCGAATCAAGGTCACGCTGTGATCGTGCGGATCGATACCTTCCACCGGAGGCTTGTCCAGCGGGCTGGGCAGATAGTCAACTACCGCGTCGAGCAGCGTTTGCACGCCCTTGTTCTTGAATGCGCTTCCGCAGATCACAGGGAAGACCTTCAGATCGATGGTCGCCTGGCGAATGCCCTTCTTCAGCTCTTCAATAGTCGGCGTCTCGCCTTCGAGAAACTTTTCGAGAAGCACATCGTCGGTCTCGGCGATAACTTCGATCAACTGCAGACGGAATGCTTCCGCTTTCTTCTGCAGATCGGCCGGAATCTCCTGGACATCATACTCGGCGCCCATGGTCTCGTCGTGCCAGAGAACCGCCTTCATCTCGATGAGGTCGACAACGCCTTTGAAACCAGCTTCTGCGCCAATGGGAATCTGCAGCGCAACTGGCCGCGCGCCCAGCCGCTTGCGAATCGTGTCGAGAACGTGCTCGAAATCGGCACCGTTCTTGTCCATCTTGTTCACGAAGCAGATGCGCGGAACCTTGTACTTGTCGCCTTGACGCCACACGGTCTCGGTCTGGGGCTGCACGCCGCTAACAGAGTCAAACACCGCCACCGCGCCGTCGAGAACACGCAGCGAACGCTCCACTTCAGCAGTGAAGTCCACGTGACCAGGCGTATCAATGATGTTGATGCGGATGTCTTTCCACATGCACGTCGTTGCCGCCGACGTGATGGTGATGCCGCGCTCCTGCTCCTGCTCCATGTAATCCATGGTCGCGGTGCCTTCATGCACTTCGCCGATGCGGTGCGTGATGCCCGTATAGAAGAGGATGCGTTCTGTCGCAGTCGTCTTACCGGCGTCGATGTGCGCCATGATTCCGATATTCCGGCAACGACTTAGGGGTATGGTGCGAGCCACGGTCTCTCTTTATCCTTGCGGGATGCGAATCCCGCCGTTAAAACCTAGCTGCCAGCTTCTAGCTACTAGCCTCTAGCTTGTCTCTTCTGGAACCACCCTATGCGGTTCCTAATCCACTGCCGCTCAAAACAGCTAGAAGCTAAAAGCTAGAAGCTAGCGGCTGGTTTTCTACCAGCGGTAGTGCGCAAAGGCCTTGTTGGCCTCGGCCATGCGGTGCACGTCTTCCTTCTTCTTCATCGCCGCGCCACGGCCATTAGCCGCGTCCAGCAGCTCATTGCTCAGCTTGTCGATCATGCCCTTCTCACCGCGGGCGCGCCCGTAGGTGATGAGCCAGCGAATCGCCAGCGAGGTGCGACGATCCGCATTCACTTCGATCGGGACCTGGTAGTTGGCGCCACCCACGCGGCGGGTCTTAACCTCGAGCAGGGGCTTGCAATTCTCGACTGCCTTTTTGAAGAGCTTCAGCGCGTCGTCGCCGCCGCCCTTCTCTTCAAGGTTCTTCATCGATTGATAGAAGATGCCCTGGGCTGTCGACTTCTTGCCGCCCCACATCATCGAGTTCACAAACTTGGTGACCAGCGTGGATGCATAAACTGGATCCGGCGCTACTTCCCGCTTCGCAATGTGCCCTTTTCTCGGCATAGTCTCTCAAAATCCTTCGCGCCTGAGCGCCGTTGTGCTGCCCCAGTCCCGGTTCCATCACTCCGCCCGGGAACCGCAAACTACTTCTTACCCGCCGCCGCTCCACCCTTGGCGCGCTTGGCGCCATACTTCGAGCGGCTCTGCTTCCGGTTGGCGACGCCCACTGAATCCAGCGTGCCGCGAACGACGTGATAACGAACGCCCGGCAAATCCTTCACACGGCCGCCGCGGATAAGCACAATCGAGTGCTCCTGCAGGTTGTGGCCGATGCCAGGAATGTAGGTGGTGACCTCGATCCCGTTGGTCAACCGCACGCGAGCTACCTTGCGCAACGCCGAGTTCGGCTTCTTGGGGGTTTGTGTGTACACGCGGGTGCAAACACCGCGACGCTGCGGCGAGGCCTGCAGTGCAGGAGACGCCGTCTTGTAGCGGGGGGCCGTGCGCCCCTTACGAACCAATTGATTAAATGTCGGCAAACTGAAACTCCTTACCCCAAAAACCTTTAAGCCCAACCCAGATTCAGCCGCGCGCAAGCCTTCTCGGCTTTTCGTGTCGCACAGCGCATCTTATTGATGCGCGCACGCACGAAAGCCCAGGTTGCTGCTTCGCGTCTGCCTTCGTTCCACTTCCAGACGAGAACCGGGACGGTGGTCGCGCGTCCTACCAAGGAACCTATCTTGGTGCGGAGCCGACTCCGTTTCGCCAATTCCGGCCCGCATAGCCCTCCAAGGTGGAGAAACGCGCGGACACCGATGCGATTGTTCCCTTGCCCCTCGCAAGATAAGAGCTTATCCAGGGATGAATGGCTGGCCTGACTGCGCTCAGCCGTGGGATTCAGCCGCCTCAATACTTTGGGTTGGCTGCCCTACGCATCCGTCGCATGACACACGTCCGGAGGCGTTCTTGCGGAACCTATTTACGATAACAAAAGAAAAGGTCAGGGTCAATGCATTCGCGAACCAGCCCGCCTCGTTGGTCCAAACAGTGCCTGGCCTGCCTTTTGCGGCGGAGCTCGTCTCTTGGATGAAGGACCCAGCAAAAAGGGCAAGGTCAACGCATTCGACCCCGCCCTTCAAGGCTTTCTCCCGCACTAGACGATGCCGTGCACAGTCCACGCGCCATTGACCAGCGCGAAATCGACGTGCCGCTTGGCGCTCAGCCTATTTCCGGGATTGTGGGCGATCTGCTGCAGTGTGTCCGGCACTCCGGTCAGATCCACACCCTCGGTAAAGTCGGCGCCCCTGGCAGTGTCAACCCCCGGGAGCATCTCGTCCTGCACGGGTCCCATATCCCGGGCCCGCAGGTGATTGGCCTGCACCGTGACCACCCTGTAGGTGTAGGTTTTATCGTCCAGGCTCGACGGCCGCCACTCCATCTTGTCGCCGCCCTCGGGTAGCTTCACCACCTTCTTGCCGTCGTCTGTCAGCTTGAAGTCTGCCCAGTATTTGTTGGGATAGAT
>NZ_JBARMD010000508.1:0-5384 GCF_049802275.1 Occallatibacter sp.
CAAGCAGCAACCTGAACGTTCAATACTGCAAACAAATTGAGGCCTCATTGCTCATCTTCCTTCCTCGCCTCAGAGGATTGCCCGGCGACTGCAGGGTTTGAACTGGCGCCGTATTGGTCAGGCTTCCAGTTGCGCATTCCCGACCCCATATAGTGTGAAAAATGGCGCAGCATGTCATATTCATTCACGGGCTGGTCGTCTGCGAGCGCCGGTGTGCCCGGCGAGCGGCTGATGAGCTTCTCCGTCGTGAGATCCGTCCGCAGCATGCGATCGAATGGTTCTGTCGGCATCGCTGCCGGTCCACATTCCATCATGGCCGGCACGGTATCGCCGGCATGCGCTTCACCAGTTCCTCAAATCCGCGCTCCGCGATAGGCTGCATCCTGGCCAAAAAATGCCAGCCGTTTCCTCCACCGGCCTGAAGACGCGCACGTAGGGAAACGACTGCTCGATAGCGCGCGCCACCGAGGCCTGCACCGCCGCATCGCCAGAAGGCAGCCATTGCGCCAGGATCCCCCCCGGCTCAAGCCGTTCCTTCGCCACCTCGTAAAAGTCCCTTGAGTACAAGAGGCTCGATCCCGCCGCGCGCATCAGCATGTCCGAATCCGCCCGGCCGTCCGCTGGCGTACGGCATGTCCAAAACCGGACATTTCAATGCAGTCAGTTGCCCTGAACAGATCGCGATATCCGCACGATCCATTCAGGTTGTCCGATTCTGGACTTTGGCACTTCGCATGCTCGACACTATTTCTTGGTTTCCCTCATCTCCTGTCGGAGGCGCTCTTTTGAATTCTCTAGGTCAGAATCTTCGCTTCGCCGTTCGCCAGTTGGTCCGCAATCGCGCCTTCACCGTCACGGTGGTCGTTACACTTGCGCTCTCCATCGGAGCCAACACCGCGATCTTCTCCATCGTGAATGCCTTGATGCTGAAGAGCCTGCCCTATCCACAACCCGATCGCATGGGAACCCTCTTCCAACGCAACCAGGGTCCCAACCCGACTGACGAGCCGCGCTGGATCGGCGGCACCCAGTGGGAACAGTTGCGCGACAACGTACCGTCGCTCACCTCCGCTGTCTACGCCGCCCTTGCCGGCGGTGCAAATCTCCAGGCCGGTTCGCAAATCGCCTACGTCCATGCTGGCCGCGTTTCAGCGCGCTACTTCGACGTACTTGGCATCCGGCCTGCCGTCGGCCGCGCCTTCTCCGCCGCTGAAGATGCCCCCAAAGGACCGAAGGCTGTCATCCTCAGCTATGACCTCTGGCACAGCATCTTCGCTTCCGACCGCGGTCTGATCGGCCAGACCATCCACCTCAAAGGCGAGCCCTATACCGTCATCGGCATACTTCCTCAGGGCGCCACCACCCCCCTCAATGCCGACCTCTTCACCGCGCTCCAACCCAGCCCCCAGGGCGAGGGGCAAGGCACCAACTTCGGCGTCATCTTCCGCCTCAACGATGGCGCAACCTGGCAGCAGGCCGACTCCGAACTCAACCGCGCCTGGGCCGCGCGCATCGCGCAGATCGAAAGCAAAAACCCCGGCAGCAAAATCCAATTCTTCACCATGCCCTTTCAAAAGGGCGTGACTTCCGAGCTGCGTCCCCGCGCCATCGCCCTCATGCTTGCCGCCGGATTTATCCTGCTCATCGCCTGCGCCAACCTCGCTGGACTCACTCTCGTGCGCATGACCCGGCGCCTTCCAGAAATCGCCACTCGCCTGGCCCTGGGCGCTTCACGGTGGCAAATCCTGCGCCAGCTCTGGATCGAAAACCTACTCATCGCCTGCCTCGGCGGAATCGCAGGCATCGCCATTGGCTTCGCGGCTCTTCGCGGACTGCTCTCTCTCCTCCCCGAAGACTTCCTGCCCGTGACCAGTGTCCCGCTCGACGGGCGCGTACTCGCCTTCACTGCGTTCGTCACGCTCTTCACCAGCCTTCTATTCGGAATGCTGCCGGCATTCGCAACGAGCCGCATCGACCTCCGCTCCTCTCTCGCCAATCGCGTCTCCTCCTCTGTTCAGTCTCTCCGCGTACGACAGACCCTCATTGCCGGCGAGGTCGCACTAACCGTTATGCTCCTCGCTGGATCCGGCCTGCTCATCCGTTCCCTCATCTACCTCGAAACCCTGCCGCCCGGCTTCAATCCCAACGGCGTCATGACCGCCAAAGCCTCCCTCGACGACGCCCGCTACCATGACCCGGTCGCGTTTCGCCGGCTCCTGACTGACAGCATCGACGCCATGCAGCGCATTCCCGGTGTCGAATCCGCCGCAGTGGGATTAACTCTGCCCTACGAACGGACGCTCAACGACGGAGTCCTCCTCCACGATGGCCCGCAAAACGGCAAGTCCGTCGGCACCGATGTTGTCTACGTCACCCCCCGCTTTTTCGACGTGCTCCAGATGCCGCTCAGCCGCGGTCGCGCCTTCACCGATGCAGATGGACCGAACACGCAGCCGGTGGTGATCATTAACTCCGCCTTCGCGCAAAAGTTCTTCCCTGGCCTCAATCCGGTCGGCCTCGTTATCGATAAGAACGCTGTGATCGTAGGTGTCGTCTCTGACACCCAGCTTTCCTCAGGCCTCAACCCCACCGCCCCCATCCAGAGCGAAGAAACCATCTACATGCCCGCCACTCAGGTTGCCGCGCCCATGCTCTTCGTCCACGTCTGGTTCCAGCCCAGTTGGATCGTGCGCACCAGCGGCCCCGTCAATGGTCTGACCGAGCAGATGCAGCGCGCCCTTTCCTCCGCTGCTCCCGGTCTGCCCTTTTCCGGCTTCTACCGCATGAGCGATCTCCAGTCGAAGGCGCTCGCGATGCAACGCATTGAGGTGGCCCTGCTCAGCACCATGGCGGGTCTGGCCCTCCTGCTCAGCGCAGTAGGCATATTCGCGCTCGTGGCCAGCCTGGTAACGCAGAGAACTCGCGAGATAGGAATCCGCATTGCGCTCGGTTCCACCATCCGCCAGGCCATGACGCACATCTCGTCTTCCGGAATTCGCGCTGCCGGAGCAGGCCTGGCGCTGGGCCTCGTGCTCTGCTTCATAACGCTGCGAATGATGCGCAGCGTCCTCTACGGTGTAGGTGTCTACGACGCACCCAGCCTCTTCGCGGTGATAGGGACGCTCGCGGCGGTAACTCTGCTGGCAGCCACAATCCCCGCGCTCCGCATCGCCCGCATCGACCCCGCCACAACCCTGCGCGAAGAATGACCGCCGAAAGCTCATCCCCTCCCGACCACAAAATGCCCGGAGGGAACCCGACGCAATTAGAGCCCAGAGTCAGCGGCAGCGGAACCTCGTTGCCGGGGGGAATCAGCCAACGGCACGGCTTCGGTCTATACTTCCGTCGTGCGAGGTGGCTGTGCGGCAGCTCTCTCTTCCCTTCTTCCCGATCGCCCTGCTCTCGTTTTGCGCTCTGCGGATATCCGCGCAGAGCACGCAATCAATGAACTCGGACCAGACCCCGATCTTCCGGGCGAATGCGCGCGCCGTTTTGGTCGACGTAGTCGTAACCGACAGCCACGGCAATCCCGTGCCCGGACTGCGTCAGCAGGACTTCAAGTTGACCGAGAATGGGAAGCCGGAATCCGTCGTCTTCTTTGAGGAACACAAAGGAGCAGCGGTGGTTCCCATTGAGCTTCCGAAGATGCCGCCGAATGTCTTCACAAACGTTCCGGTCGCACCAGAGGCCGATGCGCTCAATGTGCTTCTGTTGGACGCCATGAATACCCCGCAAACCGATCAGAGTTATGTCCGAGCACAAGTTCTCGAGTTCCTGAAGACCATGAAACCCGGCACGCCCCTCGCCGTCTTTTCCCTGGATGCCAATCTGCGGCTGGTGCAGGGATTTACCGGAAGCCCATCGACATTGCTAGCTTCGTTACAGGACAAGAAGAACGGGGTGTGGCCGGAAACCATCGCGTTCTCCCACTCGACGAAGGATGACCTGGATGACCAAGCCGAATTGAATAGGAGAGTAATGATGTTAGGCGGTCCCGGCCACACAGATGCAGGCATTGACGCATTGAGGCAGGATCAGCAAAACGAGAAAGTGTATCAGTCTGTCCAGCGCGTTGCAGTTACGGCTGAGGGACTCGAGAATATCGCTCGCTATCTGGCGAAGATCCCCGGCCGCAAGAATTTGATTTGGTTCGCGAGTCGATTTCCCATGGCATTCTTTCCAGTTGCGAACGGTAACGGCGCGTTGCCGGTTGGACGGAGGACAGGCGGCCTGGCGCCGGCAGAGAATATTCGAATTCAAAGCGCAAGGTTAAAAGAAACGGCTGACCTTCTCACCGTTTCACGCGTCGCGATCTATCCAGTTGGTGCGCGCGGTGTAGAGACCGTGATTGGGAGTGATGCCGATCAACAGTACCTGCCGGCCGGTGGAAATCTACCGGAGATAAGGGACGGCGCCGACAACTACTCGACGATGAGAGAACTCGCCTCGGAGACGGGAGGCGAGGTGGTTGCCGGTACCAACGACTTCAGCAAGGCCATTGCGCGCGCCATCGACAATGGCTCTCATTTCTACACATTGAGTTACACGCCGAGTAATCCGAAGATGGACGGACAATTCCGGAGCATCGAAGTGAGTATCCCGGAAGCGAAATACACACTGGCCTATCGGAAGGGGTATTACGCACTCGATTCTGATCACGCTCCAGCCGAGTCGAAGAGTTCGCCAAAGGAGAAGACAGCGGCAACTCCGAATGCCTTGCAGCCGCTGCTATTGCGCGGAGCACCGAGTTCCACTGAAATCCTCTACGGTGCACGGGTGGCTCCTGTGGACCCACAGCCAAAGCCAAATGCCGCCCGCGCCGGAAAGAACGCCAAACTGACAGGGCCGACCAAACGCTACGCCGTAGATCTGATGATTCGGTGGACCGATGTGAAGCTGCAATTGGCAGTCGATGGTAAGCGCACAGGCAAGATCCAGGTTGAGTTGCTGGCCTACGATCGCGATGGACACGCTCTGAACTGGCAGGGTGGAACACTCGCGATGAACCTGGCTCCGGACGTTTACGCGGCGATTCAACGCTCCGGCGTTCCCGCACACTTTGAAATCGACGTGCCTTCGGATAAGGATGTGTTTCTAGCAACCGGCGTCTACGACTGGCAATCAGGAAAGGCGGGTACGCTGGAGATTCCTTTACCCTCGGCAGCGATTGTGGCATCGAGGAATCACTAGTGTCCTGTCCCCGAAGTTCGTTAAAGAACTTTCTTTTGTTCTTGTATCAGGGCACGACTTCAGTCGTGCCGCAAAGCCTGCAGAATGATCGGGGCTTTTATAGCCCCTGAGGGCCGTTCTTCAATCCCCCAATTATTCAATGAACTTCGGGGACATGACGCTAGAACTGGTTGCATAAATGCAGTTTTGAAAGG
>NZ_JBARMD010000509.1:0-1978 GCF_049802275.1 Occallatibacter sp.
GTTACCTCCGCCGGTTGATCGACGCGGGATTCAAACACATTGACGCGGTGAGTTTTGTTTCTCCCGCTGTCGTGCCGCAGATGGCGGACTCGGAGGGGGTTCTTTCTCAGTTGTCGCTGCCCGTGGATGTTGAAATCATCGGCATCGTGGTGAACGAGAAGGGCGCGTTGCGTGCTGTTCAAACGGATGCGGTGAAGACGCTCGGATTTCCGTACTCCATTTCGGCGGAGTTTCTTCGCAGAAATCAGCGCCAGACCCTCGAGGAATCGCTGGAAGCCCTGCAGAAGGTCCAATCAATCGCCGCAGGGGATGACCGGAGTGTTGTTGCCTACGTCTCGATGGCCTTTGGAAACCCCTACGGAGATGCGTGGAGTATCGAAGAAGTGCTGCAGGCCTGCGACCTGATTGCAGAGTGCGGAGTAACGGAGGTCTCGCTTGCAGACACCGTGGGTCTCGCCACCACTGATCGCATTGAAGAAGTTTTATCCGCGGTTATCGGGCAATTCGCTGGCCTTGAGATCGGCGCACATTTGCACGCAAGGCCTGCAGAGGCCGCGGAGCGAATTCGTGCCGCATTTCAGGCAGGGTGCAGGAGATTCGACGCGGCGATAGGTGGCCTGGGTGGTTGTCCGTTCGCCCAGGACGTCCTGGTTGGAAATATACCCACCGAAGCTCTTCTGGCAGAGTTGCGCCGCTGCGGAGCGAACCTTCCGCCGATTGGAAGCCTTGACACGCTGATAGTGGAAAGCCGAAACATATCGAGCCGATTCGGTTTGGCTGTCCAATAAAAAGACGCGCTCTTCCTGAAAGGGAGTGGAATTTGAGTCAAAAGACGATCCTTGTAACGGACGATCACCCCATAAGAACCATTACGCTGAATCGCCCTGACCGCAAAAACGCGATGACACAGGAGATGCAGGTTGAGTTGACGAGCGCGTTCGAGGAGGCTGCCGCGTCTGAATGCAATGCCCTGATCCTGACCGGCGCTGGAGACGCCTTTTCTTCAGGACTCGATCTCTCTGAGTTGCAGACAATGCGCGACAAGACTCCCGCAGAGCATCGCAGTGACGCAGAACGGATTGCGCGCCTTTTGGTGACGCTCTATGAACTGCACATACCCACGATTGCCGCCGTGAATGGTCCCGCCATTGCAGGTGGAACAGGGCTGGCAACGCTCTGCGACTTCACCCTCGCAACTCCGGCAGCTAAATTTGGCTTCACCGAGGTGCGGATCGGCTTTGTTCCCGCGCTGGTCTCTGCATTTCTAGCGCTGCAAGTCGGGGACAAGCGCTCCCGTGACCTGCTGCTGACCGGCCGCCTGTTTGGAGCCGTGGAAGCGCAGCAATTGGGGTTGGTGAATGAGATTGTCGAGAAGGAAGAATTGAACTCGCGTGCACATGAGCTGGCGAAGTCTCTGCTCGCCAATAGTCCGCAGTCTATGAGTGCAACCAAACGGTTGCTTGCCGCGCAGAATCGCTCATGGCTCGATGCGGCGATTGTCGCAGCTCTTCAAGCCAACGCGGAGTCCCGCGAGACTGCGGATTTTCGCGAGGGGGTCTCAGCATTTCTTGAGAAAAGAAAGCCGGTCTGGAAGAGATAACTCAGCGAAAACGAAGTGCCGCTCCGCTGCGCTGCTCGACCAGCTGGCGCGTAACGCCGTCGGCCAGTTCGAATACTTCGAAGCCCGAATCCGTCACATCGAGCACGCATAGATCCGTGATAACGCGATGCACCACTGCGCTGCCGGTGAGCGGCAATGTGCATGTGCGCAGCAGCTTGTGGCCTCCGTCGGGAGTAGTGTGCTCCATCAGCACGATGACGCGGCGGACGCCCGAGACGAGATCCATCGCGCCGCCCATGCCTTTCACGCGCTTGCCGGGAATCATCCAGTTGGCAAGATCGCCGCGCTCGGAAACCTGCATGGCGCCAAGGATGGCGAGATCGATGTGTCCACCGCGAATCATGGCGAAGGAGTCGG
>NZ_JBARMD010000510.1:0-5450 GCF_049802275.1 Occallatibacter sp.
GTCGCGTGCTGCGGCCTGCGAATATGCAACCGGGTTTGCCGGGATATGGCGTATTCGAGGGCGTGACAGAGAGCGGCGTCGAGTTCGCCGTGGTCGACCTGATGGGCAAGGTGTTCATGAGCGGGACTAATGACCCATTCAACGCGGCCAGTGCGTTACTCGCTGGCATCAAGGCGAAGGTGATCGTCGTGGATTTTCATGGCGAAGCCACCAGCGAGAAAGTGGCGATGGGCTGGCATCTGGACGGGCGAGTAACGGCGGTGCTGGGCACGCATACGCATATCCCGACAGCGGATGAGCGCATCTTGCCGGGCGGCACCGCCTATCAAACAGACGTGGGTATGAGTGGCCCCTATGACAGCGTCATCGGCGTGGAGAAGGACCTGGTGCTGCACCGGTTTCTTACCGGCATGCCCGGTAAATTCGAAGCAGCGAAGGGGAATCCGAAGATGTGCGCCGCGCTCATTACCTGCGATGCAATCACAGGGCGCGCATCGGCGATTCAGCGGATCATGCTGGGGGAGTAAGACGCGATTCCTGGTGCTTGTGGCAATCGAAAGCATCCTTCAGCACCGAAGGCGCGGTTCACTGAGTCCAGTTCATTGCAGCCAACGGACGCCCAGAAAGAATGAAAATTGGGATTGGTGGTTTCCCACCCATGCCGCGATGAGGCTGCGTCATGGATGGGGCACCTCTGATTCTTTGCCCGACAATCTTCACGGCAGATTCCTCGACTCCCGTTGGTCGCTCGGAATGACAGTCCTGAGGAGGGAAAATCTGGCCAGAATCAGTGCTAGTTCTGGCCCGACGTTGGCACTTGCCATGTTTGAGTAACTGCCGACTGCTGCGACGCAGGGATTGCGGTCCTCATCGATGCCGGCTTATGCGTGGCCTCGGTCAATTTTCCCTGATGCGTGAAGGTCATCGACCACTCCATTGCGTGCATATGCGCGGCTGCGTCGGCGAAGCGAATCACTTGCGTTCCGTGCGCCTGCGTTTCGACATACATAGCAGCAGTAAGCGCGGGAATCGGCTTGTGCACAGCGGGCTCTGAGTCGTGCGGCAGAATCTGGGGCTGGGAACCGGCAAGGGCAGCGTAGCAGAGCGCGTTTCCGAGCCAATCGCTGTTTGCGGCTTCTCCCTCCTCTGCGCGAATGTGGTTGAAAGCCGAGATGGTAAGAGCGTTGATGGGCGCCGGTGAAAAGAGCGAATAGCCGCGCTTGAGGATGGGAACGATTCGGACCCGGCCTTCGCCATTGCGGGGAATCGAGGCGGAAAAGACAGACATGTCGCCGGCACCATTGTTGCGCGTGTACTGGAGGAAAAGATGATTCGGGAACGTGGGGCAGACGATCTGACGATAACTCCAGTTGTTCTGTTGATACTCGAGGCCGGCGAACCCTGCGTGCTCGGCGATGGAGGACTCCGCATCCGCGAGCACGAGACGATCCTGCTGCGTAAGCTGGTCAGCGGAACGAAACTCGACTGTGTAGAGGGGCGTCTGGCGGGTCGCGATCGCTGAAAACGGCTTGGCGGGAACCGTGTCCGGAACGATCCTCTCCTGCTTTGAAGCGCCAGAATCCTGGCTCTGCAAATATGAGGCCGCAGCCAATACAACGGCAGCCAAGACCAGAGTCGCAACCAGTCGGATCGGGGAAATGCGGAACGGCACCATGCTGCCTCAAGATTACCATCGGACAAGCTGGCGAACGGCCTGAGACGCGAAGGGCAGCCCTGGAAGAGCTGCCCTTCAATTCACCAGGAGCGCAGTGGAATTACTGCGGTCTAGCCGTGTGGTGGCCGGCAGCCGGCTTGTGTACCGGAGCCTTCTTCGCGGTCTGAAGAATGCCATCTTTCAGCACGATCTGAGCACTGGCGGCTGCCGTTGCTGAAGCGGGAACCTGCGAATAAGTATCGTAAGTTCCATCCAGTTCCGGACCACCATCCTTGAGCAACTTGAGTTCGGAGCCCACAGCGGGAATCTCTTTTTCCGGAATCGGCTCCTTCATGTTGACGATGAAGTCCGCCGTCTTGGCGTCCTTGGCATCTTGAGTCACGGCAACCTTGATCTGGCTGGCAGTGGCTTCGATCACGGTGCCCGGGACAGGCGTTTCCTTGCCCTGGAGGAGAGCCCAGAGCTTGTCAGCATCTTCCTTGCTGCCAACGGAGAGCACGGTTTCCTTGTCCGCCAGCGCCAGGGTATTCAAGTCCGGAGTGGTGGCAAGCAAGTCGTGGATCTGCTCCTGCGGCGTCTTGGCCGGGGTGATGTTCAGGGTGCCCGGCGGGAAGAGGGTCGCTGCCGCCTGGGTCTTCAGAGCATCCAGGCCGGTCAGATCGCCGTGGTACTTCTTGTAGTAATACTCGAGCTGAGGCTCAATCTGGCTCTTGTAATTTGCGGGAGCAAAGTTCCAGGCGCGGGCAAAGAACCAGACTGCCTGCAGGTAATCCTGGTTTGCCTTGTCTTTTGCGGCCTTGGCAGCTGCGGCCAGCGCTGCATCGGCGGGAGCGGCCTTGGCCTTGGTGTCGGCATCGCGTGCAGCCTGGGCGTCAACGAGCTGCAGTTTGACGTAGGCAAGCGCAAGTTGCAGGGTATCGCCGAGAGCCAGTCCGCTTGTGGTTTTATCCGGCGGATACATCATCAGTTCCTTGCGATACTCTTCGACCGCCGCGGCAGGGTCCTTCTTGGACACAAGGTAATCTACAGCAATTGCCGAATGAAAGAACGGCGCGGTTGCATCGGTCTGCTGCTTCCAGGCTTCGTCAGTGACCCCAGCGGGTTTGGTTGCCGCCAATCCTTTTTGAGCAAGAGCGGCAGCATCATCGCAGGTCTGCTGATCTGAAGTCTTTGCGCATTGGTTCTTTTTGATGGCCACCGAGATGTACAGGGCCTTGAGATTACCCGGGTCAATCTGCAGCAACCGTGAGGCTGCGCTTACTGTCTTGTCCATGTCGCCAAGCTGCTGATAGGTGTCGATCAGCATGTCGAGCATGGTCTTCTTGACCACGCTTTGTGGGTACTTGGTCAGAAAGTCCTCAATAGCTGCGGCCTTGGCCTTGGGATCAGACTGCGTTGTGGCCATTGAATAGGCGTTGTATTCGGCTGGATCCTTGATTTGAATCGTGGATTGATCCTGCGCGCGCAGCGTGTGTGCGGGAACGAGGCTCAAGCTCGCCAGCGCCATCACAGATGCAAAGACAAACTTCTTCATTCAGTGCTCCTGGGAGATGCGGAAGTGTAATGGTAACTCAAGCACTCGCTCGCGGCATCGTCAATCCGTTTCGGAAGGTGATATTGCAGATTTCGACGGATTAACATTTCCACGATGTCCAATGCGGTATTGGGAGGATTATAGAAAGCCCAACTCAATGTGACAAGGCACCTGATTCGACAAAAATTTAGATGCTGGCGATACAGGCGCAATTGGGGTGTCGTCGGCTCTGCCGGAAACCGGTGCGCCGATGCGGATTCTGATATGTCCCTGATTGGAAGCCTTGCGGGAATCTTTCTGCCTCCCTGCGGCGAACCGATGGCCGCCCCCTCAGCGCATCGCCTAATCGCTTAGACACCAAAAGGCCCAAAAGTGTTTCCTGAGTGTAACAGGACTCTGTTTTGACGGGTTAACGTTACTGCAGGAGTCGGACTAACTCGGCCTGTTCGGCGAGAAAGGCGTCATGACCGTGGGAACTGATCATTTCCCGATATTCGGCTGGAACGCCGGTGGAACGGATGAGGTCGGCAAAGCCGTGGACAGACTCCGGAGGGAAAAGCCAGTCGGAACTGATGCCGATAAAGGTAAGGCGGGCGCGGATACGGCCGAATGCGTCCTTTGCCGATGCATGACCATTCAGGGGATCCCAGGTATCCATGGTGCGCAATATGGCGAGATAGGAATTGGCGTCGAATCGCTGGATGAACCGTTCGCCCTGATGATCGAGGTATCCGGCAATGTCGAAGCGGCCGCCAATGAGGCCTCCGCCCTGGTTGTCGAGGCCCCACGGGTTCTCGCCGTTGCGGTTCGGATTGCGGGAGAAGCGCTCATCAAACAGGCCGGCAGACTTATAGCTGAGCATGCCGATCTGCCGAGCCAGCGATAAGCCGAGGTGCGGCTGCCGCTGCGGCAGGTAATAGCCGCTGTCCCACTCCGGGTCGTTCTGGATGGCCTGCCGCTGAAGATGATTCAAAGCAAGTCCCATGGCCGACAGGGGAGCTACGGCAATGATGGCGGCACGCTCAACGCGTGCGGGGTCGTATATGGCCCACTCCAGTGCCTGCATGCCCCCGATTGAGCCGCCAAGTGCAAGCCTGAGCCGCCGGATACCGAGCGAATCAAGAAGTTGGGCCTGGGCGTGGACATTGTCGCGGATAGAAACGAGTGGAAAATCGGGACCGTAGACAAGGCCGGTTGCCGGGTCTACCGAACCGGGTCCGGTCGATCCGTAGCAGGATCCCAGCAGGTTAATGCAGATCACAAAGTCATGTTCTAGCGACAGAACGGCACCGGGAGCGAAGATCTCAGGCCACCAGTCGCCGACACGCGCCGAACCGGAGAGTGCATGGCAGATGAGCACCGCGTTGTCGCGGGCCGCATTCAGACGACCGTAAACCGCATAATGCAAGGTCGTTTGCGCCAGCGTGCGCCCGCTCTCCAGCATCAGGTGCTGATCCAGTACGAAGTCCCCTTCATACGTGGGTTCAAGGGCAGGCGCCCGGGCCGGCGCTGCGCCCGGCCCGATAACGGCTTCGGTCATAACACTCATTGTGCAGTATGGACCTTGGTGCCAGCAGCACCGACTGTGGCACTCCCGTTGGCTGCCTCAATGGCCTGGTCGAGATCGGCGATAATGTCGCGGATATCTTCGATGCCCACAGAGAGCCGCACCATCTCCGGAGTGACACCCGTGGCGGCCTGCTCTTCAACCGACAGTTGCTGATGAGTGGTTGAGGCTGGGTGGATGACGAGGGACTTTGCGTCGCCGATGTTGGCCACGAGCGAGAAGAGTTCCAGCGAGTCGATCAATTTCTTGCCGGCTTCGTAACCACCCTTGATGCCGAAGGTGATGAGCGCGCTCTGGCCGTTGGGCAGATACTTTTTGGCGCGGGCGAAATAAGGGCTGGACTCGAGGCCCGGATAGTTGACCCAATCGACCCCCGGATGCTGCTGGAGATGACGGGCGACAGCCAGCGCATTCTGCGAGTGGCGCTCAAGACGCAGGTGAAGCGTCTCAATCCCCTGGAGCAGGAGAAACGCACTGTGCGGCGAAAGCGCGGCACCGGTATCGCGCAGTCCCTGAATGCGCGCTTTCAGAATGAAGGCGAGCGGTCCAAATGCTTCAGTGTAGGAAAGGCCATGGTACGAGGGATCGGGCGCGGAAAACTCCTTGAAGCGGCCGGAGGCGGCCCAGTCGAACTTGCCCGCATCGACGATGACGCCGCCGATGGTGGTGCCATG
>NZ_JBARMD010000511.1:0-4249 GCF_049802275.1 Occallatibacter sp.
GCGCAGTGGTGGGGCGCCGTGCGAGCCACCATCTTTGGCGGGTTGGCATCGCTGGCCGTCGCCGGCGCGTGGGCGGCTCTCTTCCCGGGTTTGCGACGCACCGATGAGTTGAGCGCCGACGCTCTGAGGCCAAAGCCAGGCACTGAGAGTGTGGAAACGTCCGCGGCTGGCTGAAGACGATTCATCTGCATCGAAGACTAGGAGGACGGACGCATGAAGCCCTGGAAAATTGTGATTATTCCGACCGCGATCATGCTGGTTATCGCGAGTATCTACGTGTTATCGGTGTGGAAGAAGCGCCAGAATCCGGGCGTCGCGAACCAGGCGCAGGAACAGAAGCTGACGGCGGATGATGTAGCCGTGGTGAGGATGGAGTTTCCCGCGCACTTCGATGATTTAAAGGACGAGGAAGGCAAAAGCGTATGGATGAAGAACGGCTACACCATGCCGTACTTTCCTTACGCGGGTGGGAAGGTCGATTTCAAGAAGCGCGTTGGCGTGATTCCTCCGTTGCAAAAGCTCGATCTGAAAAAAGCCATTAAAGTTGCGGTTCCGGCCGATGTTGACGACGGCATCAGTCACGGCACTCGGCAGGCGATGTATGTATTCACGCTGCCCGGAGATGCAAAGCAGGAGTACGCGACACCAGTGGGCGCGATGGATGGGAGCGGTGAGCAGTATTACAGCGATCTGCTGTTTTTCTACGACGATCCACACACGATCTACGCGGACTGGCCCAAGGATGCGTGGACGGCCGTGGATGCGCAC
The DNA here is from genome assembly GCF_049802275.1 of Occallatibacter sp. Classification (NCBI taxonomy): domain Bacteria; kingdom Pseudomonadati; phylum Acidobacteriota; class Terriglobia; order Terriglobales; family Acidobacteriaceae; genus Occallatibacter; species Occallatibacter sp. The sequence goes on from NZ_JBARMD010000511.1 coordinate 769, forward strand.
CAGGCGAAGCCGGGGATGAATGAACTGCAGACGCGACTGGCGCTAGGCCAAAAAATCCAGACCGACAATCCTCAGACTGAAGGAAATCGCACCGTCACCTACGACGCAGACGGCAAGAAGTGGACAGTCACATTTGTGAATGATCGCGCGACCAAGATCCAAAACGGATAGTGTCGGCCGTGTCGTTCCACGATATGCGGGTTGAACAGTCGGTACCCCCACCCGGTCTGTGGAAGTAAATATCCTGTTTTCTTCGGTTTGCGGATTGAGCGTCGCTGTAAATATTTGCAGCAAAAAAACTTAGCCGCAGATATCTCTCAGGTAAGGAGTAGGGCACATTTTGGAGCAATCAAGTTCAATTGGGCTGGAGTGAACGGCAAAACCGCCTAGTCTGCTCGCGCTCGCCGTCTGAGACTACTCTTTGTCGGATTTTGAATTGTTCGATCTCCATCGCGAGTCCTTTTGGTTTTTCCGGGAGTGACCGGAGAGTGCAGAATTTGGTATCGCTTTCCATTGTGCGCCGGAAGAAGGAAATTACCTGCAAGGCGGGGACCAATCTTTTACGCTATGGAATCAATAGATTGGCGAAATAATCAGTGGCGGGGCCTTGACGAAGTGCTTGGCGGTCTTGTGGAGGTCCCGTTGACGGGGCGTTCGGGGCGCGGGATCAGATTGATTTGTGTTTCCCGACTGGAGCTTTCGTGCTTTCCCAGGTCTCAAAAGCGACCTGGGGCACCCGGCAACTCGTCAGTAACGCCCCAGTTACTGACGGGTTGACGGTTATTCGCTCGGAGCTGCGAATCCGGCCCACCATCCCTTGTCACGTGCGACGGTGACCGTGAGCACTGAAGAGGTTTGCCTTAGGTAATCTAATGTTTGTCCGTCTCGCGTTGCAGACCCGGGTAAGGGCTCTACCAGTTGCGACATAACACCCCAAGGGCACAACCCGATCCCTGGCAACATGTCCATTGGCGGATTTGCAGTCTTTGTTTGATTCCCTCAGATTTCCGATCCAGAAATGGACATAGTGTGCCATCAACAGATCGCGCATCATACGCGATTTCATGTTGAAGCCGTTCCGCCGAAACAGAAAGGAGACATGAGAGGGAGTTTCCGCGCATTCCGCTCAGCAGGAGCGCTCTTGTGCTCAAAGTCGGAGGAGGAATGAAGTACCTTGAAAGAATCGCTAACATCGCGATCATTGTGGCCGCGGTGGTCTTCATCGGTCTCGCCATTCGTGGGGACTTTTCACTAAGCCGAACGACGCGACCGCCCTCGCAAGACCTCACTGGAACGGTCGTCAAGTTGTCCGGAGTCAGTTTTCCGTCAGATCGCAACACCCTCGTTCTTGTGGTCTCTACAACCTGTCATTTCTGCAAAGACAGCTTGCCTTTCTACAAACAACTCACCAACAAAGCGCAAGGACGGTTGAATGTCGTCGCCGTCCTGCCGCAACCTCAACCGGATGCACAGAAGTTTCTTCGGGACGCCAACATCGAAACAAACCAGGTCGTCAGTTCAAGCCTCGACTCCATTGGGGTCCACGGTACGCCGACAATCTTGCTTGTCGATGGAACCGGAAAAGTGAGCCATGCCTGGGTGGGTCGGCTCGATCAGAAAGGCCAAGAGGAACTCCAAGCTGTCGTGCTGCCAAGCACGCCAGGTTAGCGGATCTCTTTGCGCGCGATCAACCCAGAAAACCGTGAAAGATAAAGGACGAAAACCAAGATGAAAGTCATCGCAAGGTTGCTATTTGTAGCGCTCCTCATCGGAGTGGCGCTGGGCCTCCCAAGCAAGGTCAGTGCATCGAACAGTGAGTTGACATGCAACTTCCCAGCGTATGGGCAGTGCTATGGTGCACTGCAACAGTGGATGAATACGTGCGCGTGGGACTGTTCGAATAATGGTGGTGACGGCACGCCGACCCAAGTTTGCTTCTCAGTCCCCTATTCGGATTGTGAGCCGAAACCGGGTGGCGGCACAAATTGCGTGACTGCGACTAATACCTCGTGTTGGGACGTGACGAGCAACGGGGCCAGCTGCATTTCGGGCTGCATCAACCAATACACCCAGCAGCTTAACCAGTGCGTCGCCGAATATTGCTATTAACTGTTTCAGACGGCGGGCAGAAGGAGGCAAATCGCCTTCTGTCCGCCGCGATGAGAGGCCCTTCCAATGAAGCTTACACTCCTGCTTTGTCTACTCTTGGTTTCCTCGGGCCAGATCCTCTGTCCGCAGGCTCCGGCTCCTCAGCAGGCCACGATCCCCGAGCCCAAAACTTCCATCGAGTGGTTCTCTCGCGCCAACGAAGAAATGAATATCCGCATGCCCGGCGCGGCTTCCTTTCACATGAAGGTCTTGTTCCACGCGTTTCCTGGCATGGAGTACCTGGGAAAAGGTGAAGAGCCAAGGATTATTACCGGCGAAGGAATCTACGAAGAGACATGGGTCGCTTCTCACCTCTGGCGGCGCGAGGTGACCTTTGCCGACTATCACGCCATTGAAGTTGAGTCCGACCATGGCCGCAAGATGTGGGCCTCGACCAACTATGAACCCAGCCGCTTAATGATGCTTCTCGATCCCCTCCTCGATCCCGTTCCACGTTATCTCGTCTCGCGGGAAGGCCAGCACAGCGCAATAGCAAAAGGCTGGCACATCGATCATCTTTCCAACGAGGGTACCTCGATGGTGCGGATCGCACGTGGCGAACACGCAGCCTCGGGAGAATTCACGGACGCGTTTTATTTCAGTCCCCGCGGCATCCTGCTTCTGGAAGATCGATATGGCCTTACGACCTCTTGGTCTAACGGGGTGACCTTTGCAGACAAGATTATTTTCACTCGGATCGTTGTGTCGGCTGGGGAGCGGACCCTGTTAACGGCAGATGCCACCATTGCTGCTGAAGGTCAGGCTGATCCGGGCGAATTCGAACTTGAAGGCGGATCGTCCGATGCTGGAAAGACCCTCCGCCCTTTGCGGTTCATCGAAGTTGAACACGGCCCGATTCTTCTCAGTGCGGATCCTGTCTGGCCGGGCGCGGACCATTCCGCTCTTTCTATTTACGGGGGCCTCGATCGGACCGGAAAATTTAGAGAGGTGGAATTGATCGTCAGTGTCAACCCGGGCGCAGATAAAGACCTGCGCCAGCTCATGGAGGACTTCCGGGAATCCCGATGGCGCCCCGTAGAGATCGACGGCTATGCCTGCCAGACTCTCATGTACGTTCTCTATGTTAGGGAGGGTCAACAGCAAACCGGATCGGGACCTGTCCCTATAAGGTGAATGCAGAGTTCGAAAGCCACTCTAACCTGCGCTGAAGGTTGATGGCCAGCATAATACCCAAGTTGGTGAGTGGTAGCTATCCAAGATCGGAAGCGCGTCGCGCGGAGGAGGTCTAATTGTGAGGCTCGATTTGCTCCGCGAGGCGGTTTCGATTTGGACACGAGAAGGAAGCCGCAGGCGTACTTAGCGGGCGCGGTGA
>NZ_JBARMD010000512.1:0-4861 GCF_049802275.1 Occallatibacter sp.
TCCTCGATGAAACTTGGCGAGATTGCAAGTCGGCTGGGCGCCGAGCTGCGCGGAAACGCGGAAGTCGAAGTCACCGGGGTGAAAGGGATTGAGGAGGCGGGGCCGTCGGAGATCACCTTTGTCGCCAATCCCAAATACGCCTCACTGGCGCGGAAGACGCGTGCAGCGGCGGTACTGGTGGAGCCGGAGTTTCCCGAGATTGAGGCTGCGACGCTTCGGATCAAGAATCCCTACCATGCCTTTTCGCGGACGCTGGCCCTGTTCTACCAGCCGCCGGCCTACCCCGCCGGAGTTCATGACACGGCAGTGATTCACCCGACCGCCCAGATCGGCGAGGGTGCGCATATCGGGGCTTATGTCGTGATCGGTCCTCACGTGAAGCTCGGTGCGCACGCGACTCTTTTGCCGCATGTGGTGCTCTATCCGGGGGTGAAAACGGGGAGCCGGTTTTTTGCTCACGCGCACGCCGTGGTTCGAGAGGACTGCGTATTGGGAGACAATGTCACTCTGGAAAACGGGGCGATTGTCGGTGCGGACGGTTTTGGGTTCTCGAAAAACGAACTCGGGCAGTGGGAGAAGATTCCACAATCGGGGCCGGTACGAATCGGCGATCGCGTCGACATCCAGGCCAACGCCTGCGTCGATCGTGCAACCGTCGGCGCAACGGAGATCGGCGATGGCAGCAAGATCGACAATCTCGTCCAGATCGGCCACGGATCTCGCGTCGGCACCGACACGCTGGTCTGCGCACAGACTGGCCTCGCGGGGTCATCGATCATCGGCAACAATGTGATTCTCGCCGGACAGGTGGGGATTGCGGGTCATTGCAACGTCGGGGATGGGGTGATTCTGACCGCGCAGTCAGCGGTGAGCCACGATGTGCCGCCGGGCAAGATGATCTCAGGATCGCCGGGATTTGATAATCGGATCTGGCTGCGTGCGGTGACGATCTTTCAGAGATTGCCGGAGTTGTTGAAGCGGCTGGACCGGCTGGAGAAGCGCGTGACGGCAATGGCAGATGAGGCTTCGGATGCCAGCGGGGACAAGGGATGAAAAAGATATTGCCAGTGGTTGCGGCTGCTGCACTTGGTTTGCTTTCTGTGAACTCGATCAGCGGATGCCACTCACATCACATCGAAGCGACAATCGAAAATCACACCGGCGGCACCATTACGCTGCTTGAGGTCGACTACCCGAGCGCGAGCTTTGGAGCGGACACGCTGGCGGCGGATGGAGTATTCCATCATCGCATTCAGACACGGGGCAGCGGCCCGATCAGTGTGCAATACACCGCCGAGCATGGCCGCGCTGTCCAGATCACGGGGCCGACACTCCTCGAGCAGCAGGAAGGCAGCATTGATGTTGTTCTGCTGCCCAATGGAAAGGCCGAGTTTCATCCTGCGTTGAATCCGCAGCACTGAGCGCGTCAGTTCATCTGGATGAATTTGAAGATGGCGGACAAAGAAGAACGGGAGCCGAAGCTCCCGTCATCTGGCTGCATTTCCGATTTGGCTTGCGGCGATCAGTGGACCATGCTTTGGAACAGCGACGACTTCAGCAGGCTGTTGAAGTCGCTGTCAGAGGTGGCGAAATGAACGCTGAGCTGACCCGAATTTGAACTGATATCGGTCGCGGCGAGGGCTGCCTTCTCACTTTCGTCGCCGCTCATCTTCTTGTAGATCACCGCGGCGGATAGCAGGGATGATATCGTGGCTGCGGCGAATGAGTCGCCAGTGGCAATCGTCAGATTGAATTTGACGCCATGCTGGAAGTCCATGCCGTACCAGGATGACTCGAGACGCTTGCGCACCGACTCGTAGTCCGCAACCGACCCCGCTTCTCCGAGGACCTGTTTCATCATGGTCTGCGTTCCGGTCTTGTCCAGCACGCTCCACAGCGGCGCGGAGTCGACGGACTGCATCGCTTCCATGATGGGGGTATTGGTGAGCATTCCCGGCGCATACCCGTCGCGTACATCAAGGGCAGCTCTCACTGCCTCAATGCTGCCGAAGACAAATGTCGACGGATCGACGAAGCACAGCACCATACCGGTGTGGGCCAGCGGATACACGCGATTGGTGCGGACCAATTTGGGCTGCACCTTTTGCTTTTTAAAGTTGGCCATGATGCCCTGCACATCAAACTGGCCTTGCGCGATGCCCACGGTCTGCAACTCGTCGCTCGATGTACCGGTGCGGAAGAGCGCAAACGCGAGATCATCCACGTCGTGGTTGTCGTTCAGGCCTGATTTGCGGAGAGCATCGTCAAATTGCTTTAAATCGGGCGGCATGACGCGATCGCGCAGTTCCATGGCGGTGTTTGAATTCTGCATGGCGCGGTAATCGATCACGACCAGCTGCTGCACTTCATGTGGAATTGCAGCACGGGCATCGCCGGAAAGCTGCGCTCCCTGCGCTGCGCCTGCGATCGTGAGAAGCAAAACGGGAACGGAAATTCTGGTAAATAACTTAAGCACTCTTGTCCTCCGGGAAGCCCCATGGCTTACCGTCTTGTACGTTGTGGGAAGCAGGAAAACCTTCACATCCTGCATCTCTAGTTTACCTCGGTACCGTTTTAGACGTTGGCCAGATTGGTATTGGTACTGTTACCTTCGCCAGGCCACGCCAGGGGCGCCTCAAGGCGACGTTCCAGGATCTTGGTCTGGTCATCGAACTCACTTAACTGACGCATCCACTCGCTTTCCCGCTCGCAGGCAGCCTCGGGAATGAGTCCGACGACCTCGCCTTCAACGGGCGCCGTTTTGTGTTTCAGGGCCAGCCGAGAAACCGTGCTGTAAACCTGGGACACCGGCGTCGCAGTGAAATCGGTAATGTTCATGGAGAGTTGCGCGCGGCCATGCGCGAGCACTCCAAAGGCTTTCACACCGTGGAGGCCGACGAAAACGGCCCGCACTTCGCGGGCGATCGCTCTCACCACGGCAACGTCAGCGGAATCGAAATAGACATTGTAGGCAACGAGGAACTTGCGTGCTCCTACAGCGCACGCACCGGCAGTGGGGTGTAAACCGGGACCGCCGAGATCGGGCCGGCGAGAGGCCTCTTTGCGCACGGCGTCGCGCAGGCCTTCAAATTGCCCGCGACGCACGTCGTCAAGGTTGGCGCGATCAGGACGCGAGGCGGCAGACTCGTAGAAATAAACGGGCAAGCCGAAGCGACGCCAGATTTCGAGGCCTGCCTGCCGCGCCAGCATGACGCATTGTTCCAGCTTGATGCCTGAGACGGGCACGAACGGAACCACGTCTGCCGCGCCAATGCGTGGATGCAAACCCTCCTGGGTGGTCAGGTCGATGAGTTCGACGGCTTTGCCTACGCCGCGCACAGCGGACTCGAGCACCGCACCCGGCTCGCCGGCAATGGTGACCACGGAGCGGTTATGATCCGCGTCCTTCGACCAGTCGAGCAGGCGCACACCTTCAACGCGCATGGCAGCCACAATAGCTTCGACACGTCGGGCGTCCCTGCCCTCAGAAAAATTCGGAACGCACTCGACGAGAGCATCTTTCATCTTTATCCTTCAAGCTGCGCGCATCCGTGGCGACTCACGCACTGCTGCCCATCTATTTCCAGAATGTGTATCCCACTTGAAACTGCAGGCTGGCATTCACGCCCGGGTTGCGATCCCCCAGCGATGCCGACGAAATGTGGACGGCGTTCACTCCGAGATCAATCGATCGCTTCTCGCGCGTGAAGTAGTGGATTCCGATTCCGCCCTGCGGCGAGAAATTCCAAACCGATGTACCACCGGGCGTTCCAGGCGGCACGAGCACATCCGGTGGAAACTTGTGCGTGGTGTAGATAAGCCCGCCCGCGGCCTGAAACCACGGCTGCCAGTGTTGCGAATGATTGAGAAAGTTCCATCGGAAGATCGCCGGTGTAATGCTGGCGCCCGTATAGGTTCCTCCTCCGACCGGCTGCTCATACGTCACACCCTGGTAGACGAAAGTCTGAATATGGGGTGGAGGTGTGTACGCCTGCCAGAAGGGTATAACGTTGACTGCATATTGGAACTGACCGCTCAAAATTCCGGCGTGGAGGGGTGGCGTCAAGACTTTTCCAGCTTCAAGACCAAGGAAAAAGAAATGGTAATTTGAGCGGTCGCCGCCGATGCCGTTGCCGTAGTTTGCAAAAGGTCCGAATTCCCAACTCTTGTTGGTGCGAACCTGGGCTACAGGCGAATTCTCTGTGGATTGCGTGGTCTGGGCCGATGCTGCTACCGCTCCCGCGGCAAGCAATGTGAACACTAAAAACTTCGCAGTTGGGGTCAACGTTCTTCCCTTTTCCTCATTTTTTGAAATTATCGAATCCATGAAAAAGGCCGCCATCTTCAGGCGGCCTTCGGTTTGCCAGCCTGTTTGAACTTATCCAGCGACCTGCTCCATCTGTTCGGCGTCCATATCGAAATTCGAATACACATTCTGGGTGTCGTCGAAATCTTCAAGCGCTTCGAGCAATCGGATCATTTGAGCTGCCGCTGGTCCTTCAAGCTTGGTATACGTTGAAGCCACCATCGTCACTTCGCTGGAGGCAACGGCTATATTTGCGGCCTTCACGCCGCTGAGCACGCCTTCAAAGGAGTGAGGATCGGTCACGATCTCCCAGACTTCGCCTTCATCGCGGAGGTCTTCGCCGCCGTGTTCCAGAACGATGTCCATCAACTTCTCTTCGGTGGCGTTCGCCTTCTCAATGTCGATCACGCCCTTCTTCGAGAACATGTGCAGAACCGAGCCTGTCGAGCCAAGGTTGCCGCCATTTTTTGAGAAGGCGTGGCGAATTTCGCTAACGGTACGGTTGCGATTGTCGGTCAGCGTTTCCACTACGATTGCCACGCCGCCGGGGCCGTA
>NZ_JBARMD010000513.1:0-37475 GCF_049802275.1 Occallatibacter sp.
GAATTTGAACGACACGCATTGCTTTCACAGAATAGAACATCCGTGAGTTGCGCGGCTCTTCCAACGCTGTACAGATAGTAGAATCCAAGTGGGGTAGCACAGCTGCCGCCCTTTCTTTTTCATGTGCAGGTCTGCATTCATCCCCATCCATCTCGCGGCGCTGGCGCTTGTTTCATGGGCTCCCTGCAGCATCCTGCAGTGTCAGCAGACGGCTGCGTCCGCGCAATCGCAGGCCCCCATCAGATTCGAACTCAAGAAGCTTCCATTTCAACTCGACAGCAGCCTCAGCCCCGCTAAAAATGTTCCTGAAACCATGGCTGGAGGTGTCGCCGTTTTTGACTACAACGGGGACGGCCGCCCTGATATTTTTTTTACCAACGGCGCTGATATTGCGACACTCGAAAAGTCTTCGCCGAAGTATTACAACCGTCTCTTCCGCAATAATGGCGACGGCACCTTCACGGATGTCACAGAGCAAGCCGGGCTCAAGGGCAAAGGATTCGACGTCGGTGTCGCAATCGGCGATTATGACAATGACGGGCACCCCGACATCTTCGTTGCCGGCGTCCACGGCAACACCCTCTATCACAACAACGGCGACGGCACCTTCACCGATGTCACCAAAAAGGCCGGCCTCGATAAATGGAACGATCCCGAATACGGCCCGCTATGGGCAGTCGCCGCCGTCTGGGTCGACGTAAACAACGATGGCCTGCTCGACTTGTTCGTCGTCAACTATCTGCAGTGGACCTATTCGAATATTCCCAAGTGCGTCATCGAAGGTGTCGCTGAGTTCTGCCATCCCCGCTACTACAAGGGACTCCCCAACCAGCTCTTTCTCAACCAGGGCGATGGGACCTTCAAAGATGTCTCGAAGGAGTGGGGCATACGCGATCACGTAGGCAAGGGCATGGGCGTGGGAATGGCAGACTACGATCTCGACGGCAAGCCCGATCTTTTCGTAACCAACGACGCAGAGTACGCCTTTCTCTTTCACAACCTGGGCAACAAGTTTGAAGAAGTAGCGTTCCAGACCAATGTTGCTCTCGCCGAAGATGCCGCATTCATCTCCGGCATGGGCACCGATTTCCGCGACGTCAACAACGATGGATTCCCAGACATTGCCTACGTCGCACTCAAGAGCCAGACGTTTCCCATCTACCTCAACACTGGCAAAGGCGATTTTGCTGAGGCCACTGCGTCCAGCGGCATGCGCGCACTAAGCATGGGCATGTCCGGCTTCGGGCCGGCTTTTTATGATCTGGACAACGACGGCTGGAAGGACTTCTTTGTCACGCGGGGACAAGTCACGTCTGTCTGGCCGCCCGGCTACAAGTTCGCTGAACCCAATGTTGTCTTCCGTAATCTCGGAGCGAGCGGAAAATGGCAGTCACTCACCGCTGAAGCCGGATTCACTGAGGCTACCGCGGCACGTCATCGCGGCTGCGCCTTCGGCGACTTCGACGGTAAAGGCCGCATCGACATTGTTGCAACCAGCCTCGATAAACCAGCAGAGTTGTGGATGAACCGCAGCCCCAACCTCGGCCACTGGCTCGACATTGCTCTGCACGGAGTGAAATCGAATCGCGATGGAATTGGCGCTCGCATCAAGGTAGTGACTCCTGCCGGAACGCAGTACAATCACCAGACATCCAGCGTCTGCTACGCCTCTTCAAGCCTTGGGCCTGTGCACTTCGGGCTCGGCGCGGAAACGAAGGCCACCACAGTTGAGATTCATTGGCCCAGCGGCATCGTTCAGACGCTCGAAAATGTTGCGGCGAATCAGATTCTCAAAGTCACCGAGCCAGCCCAATCGGCAGTACCGAAAAAATAGAGATCACTGCTTCGGCGGTCCGGCCTTCTGCTGTTTGGCTTCTAATTGCGCCACAATGTCCCGCTCTCTTTGTCCATCATCCGGCCGATGCAGCTTGTAATAAATCGGAGCAAGCTCAATGTGTGGATCGAGCCAGTTGGGATCAGCCTTCACCAGCTCTTCCAGAGTTTTGGCAGCCTCCGCATATTTTCCGGTCATGGCGTTCAGCTTCGCCATCTGCAGTCGAGCCATGGGCGAAGTCGGCTGCAGTTGCAGCGCTAGTTCCAGCATCGGCGTGGCCTTTTCCAAATCTCTCTGGTTCAACCGCATCGTTCCCAGGTACAGATTTGCCATGAAGTCCCGCGGGTCCGCCTTCAGTGCCTCTTCAAACGCAGGCTGTGCTGCCTCTGTATCTCCCAGCGCATCGCGTGCCTGTCCGGCCATCGTGTATAGACCGGGAAAATCACCATGCAACGCGATCGCGGCGTCAAGATCAGTTCGCGCCTCGTGAAACTCACGGCGATGCAATCGCGCCGTTCCCGAAATAAAGTATGCGTCCGCCGACTGTGTTGCCTTTGCCACTTTCTCCATGCGCGGCAGGCCAGACGTCGCTTCACCGTTATCAATCAGCGCATAAGCCAGGACGTACTCCAGGTCCATGTTGCTTTCGTGTCCGGCCTCGAGAGGCGTCAGCATCGCCGCCGCTTCACTGGACTTATTCAGCTTGATATCGGTGTATCCCAGCAGGACGGCGGCAGCCACATCCTGCGGCCGCGCAGCATGCACCGCTGCAAACGCTGCATGCGCGTTTTCCATGTCACCTTTTTTGTAATAGGCGAGGCCAAGATTCATCCGCACGGCCGTGTTGCCCGGAGCCATTGCGAGGACCTTCGTGTCTTCCTCAATGGCCGCATCGAATTGACCCGCCGCAGACAGTGCCGCTCCAAGATTTGCACGCGCCTCAGCCAGTTTCGGATCGATTGCCAGCGCTTTACGATAAGCGTCAATCGCTTCGTTCAGGTCGTTGTGTTGCTGGGCCGCAATGCCCTTGCGCAGATAGTCATCCGCCTCATTCAGGGTCGCAGGCTTGCTGGTCTGCGCCCATGCTCCCTCGAGAGCAAGTGCCATCAACAAAATCGAAACGGATCGCATACTTATAAGGATAAAGCAACTATGCAGCGTCGAGATTCGATCACAATTAGGCAACGCTGCCACTTTCTGTCATTTTGCCCTGTTCGCCTATTGCTTCTGATTCTCCACGGGCTTGAAATCCACGATCTTCATCGCCGAGCCATATTTTTTGTAATCCCGAAACTCGATCGTATTCAGCACCGCCTGATGATGGCTCTGCCGCACGCGTACCTCCGCGCTGATCGGCATCAAGTAGTCGTGCCCATTGATCACCACGTAGTCGTAATCAACCCCCATCACCGACGCCTGCGTGGGGAAGTCCTTTGGCATCCCCTCTGCCTGCAGGCTGATGCGACGCACGTTGTGCGTGGCGGAATCGATGAACACCTGCCCCCGGAAACCCACCATCAATTGCACACCGTTCGATCCAACAACAGAAAACATCGAGTTGTCTTTGGCGACGCTGTAGTCGAAAACCTGGACGGTGCCAGAGCCGAGGGCGTCGGTTTCCTTCCAGTGGAAGTCTGCCTTCGCGGTCGGTGCAAACACCGCCTTAAGCACGCCACCGAGCTCTCCGCCGGAGAGGGTGCTGCCCTTCTGCTTCAACAGGGCGTCACGGTCCTCCGTGCTGGGCTGCCCGTTGATCTCGAGCATCGTGTGAGTCTCGCTCTTGTCGCGATAACGCAGTAGCTCGGCAATCGTGTCGCGATGCTTCCAGTTTCCAGTGCCGCTCGCATCCACCGATCGGTTGGTCACCTCAACGCACATAAAGTTGGGCAGCGATTCCGTATACCCGACAGCTCGCGCCCGCGCGTCGGCGAGAACTTTCTCGATCTCTTCGGGCTCGGGCGGGGTTACGGGGTTGGTTACGGCAGTGATGGCGAGCAGACCACCACTGTAGGTATCGTTGGCTTCACTGGTAGCGGTCAAATCTCCCACGGCGCCTCCGCCGTATCCTCCGGCAGCCGCGGAGCCAGGCGTAAGCCGGTCTCCCTGTACGGTAAACGAAAGCTCCTGCGACGCAGTCTTTCCGCCCTGCGTCATCATCGCCTTCACTTCATAAGCTCCAGGCGCCAGCGCGGAACCCTTGAAGCTGGCGAGGTAGGGTACGGCGCTTTCTGCAGAGTTCAGCTTCAGCGGCAGAGGTGCGCGGCGGCCCGGATGCCCGTTGCGGCTCGCTTCCATCTCCAACGTTACGGGCTCACTCGACTTCGGATCCGGGTGCAGGATGAAGAAGAGCGACACATTCTTCGTACCCGCAGGAATAAGCCCGACCAGGTTCGGCGTGATCTTTCCTTTTTCATAACGCATCGGCTCGAGCGGATCATCGTTGTCGTCGTTGATTGCATCCACACTCTTTACCAGGACGATGGGACTCAACGCCGGTGAGGCCTGCGACTGGGGAACCTCAAAGACCATGCGCTGTGCGCCGGCCTTCAAACCCTGCTCATCGTAAACAGCCGCCTCAAGCATGTATTGGCCGGGAATGGCGAGGAAATGCCGTTGCAGAATGATGCTGGCGGCAGGATCGGTCTGCAGCATCTCAACCGCCCCGCGTTTGGAAATATTCTCTCCAAAATGCTCCACGACCGTCCCGCTTTTGTCTTTGATCTCCGCCACCACCGACACGTGCGCCGTGAAGAGATTTGAGTGCGTGTCCTTGTTGATTTCCAGCGCAGATATCGGAACTTCAATCGCCACAGTGCTGGTGTTCCCATCCGGCAGCTCACCGAATTGCAGCACCGCCGCGTGAAACTTGACGTCCTGCGGAAGGTTCGATTGGTTGAAGAGCCTCAGCAGCGGCACTTCGAACGGCCGTATGCCCGCTTCTGCCCCGGGCGCCAACGCAAAATATCCGGTCTTTGTCTTAATGTCGAGCCGGGCGTTGACCGGTTTCACAGCAATAGTCCGGAACGAGCCATCGTAATCCTGAATGGGTGGGATGTAGGAGGCCTCATAGAACGTCGTCATATCCTGTAGCATCTGCTCGAGAGGCCTCTTTACGCTGTCCTGCGCATCGATGTACAGGCCACCAGTATCCTTCGCCATATCGGCCATGGGATTCTTCGGCGCCGCCAGCGCTTTAAAGTCGAACCCGTTTCTCTGGAAGTCTGCCATCTGTGCAACGTCCTGCTTCTCGCCCCATACCGCTCCCTGTGCGCTCGGAGTTCCCTGAACTCCTGCGATCCCTTCTTGCTGATTCGGTATTACGGTCGTATACGGGGAAACCGGAATCGGAGCAGGATTGAACGCTTTCCCGCTGTTCGCAAGGGCATTCACCATCTGGTATCGCCCCTCGCTGTTCATTGCATCCAGGTCGACGATATAAATACTCACCCCCGCCTTGCCCGCTGCACCCGTAATGGTTTTCACCATCTCCTTGCCGGCGGAGTCCATCTGCATGTTTTGCGTGAAATAGATGAGCGACTTTCTCTCTGACATCTTTTGCTGGGATTGGATCAAGGCCAACAGTCCTGCGAGGTTTGGAAACGTGTGCTGGTCCTGCATTACCTTTTGCGATTCCTGGAGCGCGGTCAGCAAGGTCTGGTACTCGGCACGCGTCTTCATGTCCACGTGGGTCCCGGAAGGATCGGCGCCGGTCCGAGCGACTGCGATCAAGTATTTCTCGGCATCAGCAGCGGCTTTGGTGACGGTGGGATCTGCCTCATCCTCCCTGCGCACGATTCCGCCGGTGTAGGTCAGCTGGATTCTCTCGGTCCGATCGGCGGCAGCTTTTTCTGTAAGGATTTTCACCGCATCGGCTGCGGTATTGTGGTCAGTAAAGCCCTGAATCAGACGCAGTCGCCCTGGGATATCCAAAACCGTATACGAATAGCCTTTTGAGGGCAGCATCTTGATGATTTTCAGAGCAATTACTTGTACGACTTTGGCAGTGGGACCCGTGAAATGATCGAAGACGAGCGTAACAAGGTGGCCTGATTCAGCTGCATTTCCGCTCAAAAAACGAAAGCCCGTCAATTTGACCGGAACATCGTTATCTGTGACCACGAAATCTTCCGGCTTCAGGTCGAGAACTGGCTTGTGTTTCTTATCCTTAACTACCAGATCGAGCGTGACCTCATTCGCGTTCGAACTGAGGGTCGGAACCTGCATGGTCGCATCCGGGGAAGTTGCAGATGCTGGTGGCGCCGGATTCGGAACGGGTTGTGACGCTGGTGGAGTTTGTCCCAGAGTTCCGCACGCGCCAATCGCTAGTAACGGAACTGCGCACCACTCATAAAGACTGGACATCAATTGGCCTCGATCTGACCATGAATTTCCGCAGCCCTGCCCCCGTCATCTGCCGGCGTCGCCTATTGCTTCTGATTCTCCACGGGCTTGAAATCCACGATCTTCATCGCCGATCCGTACTTTTTGTAATCGCGAAATTGAATTGTATTCAACAACGCCTGGTGATGAATCTGCCGCACACGCAACTCAGCGCTGATCGGCATCAGGTAGTCATGGCTATTGATGCTCACGTAATCGTAGTCGACTCCCATCACCGACGACCGCGTGGGAAAATCCTTCGGCAGATCGTCGGCCTCGAGGCTAATACGCCGCACGTTGCGCGTGGCACTGTCGATAAAGACCTGCCCGTGAAATGCGACCATCAACTGCTGATTGTTCGACCCGACCACCGAATACATCGAGTTGCTCTTCGCAACATGGTAGTCAAAGACCTGCACGCTGCCGGAGCCGAGAGCGTCGGTTTCTTTCCAGTGAAACTCTGCCTTCGCCGAGGGTGCAAAGACCGCTTTCAACACGCCGCCTAATTCTCCGCCAGACAATGTGCTGCCCTTTTCCTTCAGCAGGTCGTCACGGTCTGTAGTGCTTCGCACACCATTAATCTCCAGCATCGTATGCGTCTCGTTCTTGTCGCGATAGCGCAACAACTCCGCGATCGTGTCTCGATGCTTCCAGTTCCCCGTCCCGCTCGCATCGACAGATCGATCGGTTATCTCCACACACATGAAGTTCGGCAACGCATCCATGTACCCCACGGCGCGCACACGTGCATTTTCAATAAGTCTATTGATCTCATCCTGCGAAGGCGGGGTTACCGGATCAGTGACCGCAGTGATCGCAAGCAATCCACCGGAGTATGTATCATTTGCCTCGCTGGTGACAGTCAGGTTTTCCGCGGCGCCGCCGTGTCCCCCTGCCGTGCCCCCGCCTGTCATGACACCATCACCCTGAACCGTAAACGCAATCTGCTGCACTGCAGTCTTCCCACCCTGGCTTATCGTTGCCTTCACTTCATAGTTTCCGGGTGCCAGCGATGCGCCTTTAAAAGTTGCGAGATAAGGCACAGTTTCTTTCGCATCATTCAACATAAGCGGCAGCGGCGTTCTGTGCCCAGCATGGCCATTGCGGCTCGCTTCCATCTCAAGCGTTACAGGCTGCGTTGAACCTGGATCAGGGCGAAGAATAAAGAATAGGGAAACACCCTTCGTACCCGGAGTCACAATCCCAGCAAGATTCGGTGTAATCTTCCCCTTCTCATACCGCATCGGCTCAAGCGGATCCTCGTTGTCATCGGTGATCGTGTCAACGTGCTTCACCAGAACGATCGGGCTGAGATATGGCGATGTTTGCGTCGCCGAAATTTCGAAGACCAGCCGCTGTGCCCCGTACTTCAGCCCATTCTCGTCGTGCACTGCCGCTTCCAGCATGTATTGCCCTGGAACCGACAAAAAGTGCCTTTGCAAAATGACGCTTGACGTTGGATCGGACTGCAGCGTTTCAGCCGCGCCGCGCTTCGTGATGTTCTCACCGAAGTGCTCCACCACCGTGCCGTTTTTGTCCTTGATCTCCGCCACAATCGAAACATGGGCAGAGAAAAGATTGGTGCGTGTGTCTTTATTCGCTTCCAGGGACGAAATCGGCACCTCAATCGCAACCGTGCTGGTGTTCCCATCGGGCAACTCGCCAAACTGCAACACTGCCGCGTGAAACTTCACGTCCTGTGGCAGGTTTGACTGGTTGAAGAGATTCAGCAACGGAACTTCAAAGGGCCTGATGCCTGCATCGGCTCCCGGCGCAAGTGCAAAATATCCAGTCTTCGTCTTGAGAGTCAGGCCTGCACGTTTCGGTTTCGCAACAATAGTCCGAAATGCTCCGTCGTACTCTTCGATCGGCGGCTTATACGTCATCTGGTAGTAGGTCGTCATGTCTTCCAACATGTCCTGGAGCGGCTTTTTCAGACCGTTCTGCGCATCGATGTAGATACCCCCCGTGTTCTTCGACAACTCCGACAGAGGGTTCTTTGTGTCGATGAGCGCAGTTGGGTCGCCCCTGCCCCGCATGAAGTCCGTCGCGAGCAGCACATCCTGTGATTGGCCCCACATATTTCCGCGGCCGTCCGGCGAGGGAGCTCCCTGAATGTCTCCACCGCCCCGCTGCTGCAGCGGAATTCCGGAAGAAATCGTGTGCGAGACTCCCGACCCGTCTGTAACCGTTGTGATCGTTGGAGCCGGGGAATAAGGAGCCTGACCATTCAGGTTCGCGTTGTCCTCCTGGTAATTCTTTCCAAAATTGACCGCATCCATGTCTACTGTGTAAATGCTTACGCCCGCTTCTGTGGCGGCACCAGCGATCGTCTTCAGCATTTCCTTGGCCGCGTTGTCTAGCAGCATATTTCGCGTAAAGTAGACGATCGTCTTTCGCTCGGCGATATGCTGTTGCGCACGAACCAGCGCCAGCAATCCCGCGAGATTCAGCATGGCGTGCTCGTCATGCCGAATCTTTTGTGAATCCTCCAATGCCGTCAGCAAGACCTGGCAGCGGGCACGCTCCTCCACGCTCACATGAGCACCGGCGCTATCCACTCCGGTCCTTGCGACTGCAATCAGATTCTTCTCTGCTTCGCTTGAGGCCTTTGCCCTTGGCGCATCAGCCTTGTCTGTGGCGATGTTTACAGCGTTGGTGCGAGTGGACTCGAGCCGCGTTACCTCGCTTGCTGTCACGATCCCGATCGCCTGCTCCACCGCATGACGGTCCTCGGTATACCCCTGAAGCAAGCGCAACCGTCCTGCAAAATCGAGTACCGCCAGCGAATATCCTTTTTGCGGCAGAACCTTCACGACCTTGTTCGCGACGTTCTGGGCGTCCTTCGCCATCGCTCCTTCAAAACGATCGAACACAAACGTTACCAGGTGTCCGCGGCTCGAAGAAACATCCCCCTGCACAAGGCGAAAGTCCTTCAGCGTTACGGGTATTCCGTTGTCTGTAACTTCAATATCTTCGGGCTTGAGATCGAGCACCGGTTTGCGATGTTTGTCCTTCACGGCGAGATCGAGCGAGACCTCGTCAACGCCCACGCTCATGCCCTTAACCTGCTCCGGCTCTGCATTCGGCTGGGCTGGAGGTAGCGCTTGACCATAAACTGCCGGCGCCATCACGAAAAGAGCGATAACACCGAACGAAAAATGGCGAATTCTATTCAATCTCATGAGGTCCCTGGAGCTCCGCCGACGATTACTCATACGGTAGCCTGATTTCTGCGTACCAGCGATGCACTTGTCTTTACTGTCCATAGCCCTGAAAAAGCCTTTTAGCTGTTACTTTAGAGACGCGCGAGCACGCATTTCTGACTCGTGCAATTCTACTCGCGTGCCGGCTTCTCGCGCCCCAGCAGAATCGGCGAATTCCGCCCGGTGAACCTGCATATTGCACCCCCTGCCGCATGTCCCAGCAACCCAACTTTTAGGGCAGTAGAGAGCGCGACAAACCCTTCCCCGGCGAAATAATCCAGTTTTCGTGTGGGATCCGCTGGCTCACAGATGTGAGCTATCTCACAGCCCATGCAGGGTCCTTTCCTCAAGAATCGAGTGGGAGACTGCATGCAAAGGGTGTTGATTGGGACCGCCGCAATCCTGCTGGCCGCCGGTTCAGGCGTTGTAATTGAGGTCGCCGCTAAGGCCAGCCACCCGGTTGCCGGTGCAGTCCCTGCTTATCTCAAGCCCGTCCTGATGGATGCCGCCCCGCCCGCCACGGGGCCCATTACCATCGACGTGCCCATCAACGGCACAATTTATCCGCCCGACCTTATCCCGCCACAGTTTGCCTGGCGCGACGACAATCCCGCCGCCAACCTATGGCATATCGAAATCATCTTTGGCGATAAAGCACGACCCATCCAGGTCTGGTCTGACGGCGAGAAGATGCAGATGGGGCCGATAGACGAGACTCTGACCGGCTACGTCCCACCCACGCTCACGCCAGAACAAGCCGCCGACCATACCTGGCGCCCCGACCTCAAAACCTGGGAAGAGATCAAAAAGCACTCTGTTTCTCAACCTGCCAAAGTCGTCATCACAGGATTTGCGAACAAGCAGACCGCCGAGCCTCTTTCACGGGCGGAAGCAGTCATTTCCACGTCCAAAGATCCCGTTGGCGCGCCGATCTTCTATCGCGACGTTCCGCTCATTCCGCCTGACCCCGACACTGAGCAGCGAGGCGTGATCAAACCCCTCCCGGATTCCGTGCTGCCCAAGATCAAGTGGCAGTTGCGCTACGTTAATCAGACCGAGAGCAAGGTCATGATGACCAACCTGCCCACCTGCGGCAACTGCCACTCCTTCTCGCGCGACGGCAAGACGATGGGCATCGATGTTGACGGTCCCGCGAATGACAAGGGCCTCTACGCTTTGATTCCGATCAAAAAGACGAGCACCATCTCGAACGATTACCTGCTTCGATGGAGTTCTTTCTCTGAGGAGCACTCACAAAAGCGCTTCGGCTTCATGAGCCAGGTCTCGCCCGACGGTAAATATGTCGTCAACTCAATTGATGTGCCGCACGCACATGGCACCCGGGTGCTCGATCGTCTCTACAACGGCTTCTACGATAATTATGGCTTCGGCCAGGTCTTCTATCCGACCCGCGGCGTTCTCGCCTGGTACAGCAGGGAGACGGGCAAGCTTCAGCCCCTGCCCGGAGCCGATGATCCTAATTTCGTGCAGACCTCCGCTTTTTGGAGTCTCGACGGCAAGTACCTCATCTACTCTCGCGCTGCCGCTCGCGATCCCTATCCGGCCGGCAACAAGCGTTCCACATACGCCAACGATCCCAACGAAACGCAGATCCAGTACGACCTATATAAAATCCCGTTCAACGACGGTAAGGGCGGAACTCCCGAGCGCGTTGTTGGCGCATCGGAAAACGGGATGAGCAACAACTTCCCCAAGGTCTCGCCCGACGGCAAATGGATCGTCTTCGTCGAATGCAAGAATGGCCTGCTGATGCGCCCCGACAGCAAGCTCTATATCGTGCCATTCGAAGGCGGAGAAGCACGCCCGCTCGAGTCGAACCTGCCGCTGATGAATTCGTGGCACACGTTCAACCCCAACGGGCACTGGTTGGCCTTCTCTTCAAAGAGCCCTTCGCTTTACACGCATCTCTATCTCACGCACATTGACGATCACGGTCATGCCAGCCCGCCTGTCGTGGTTGAAAACGCCACCGCTGCCAACCGCGCCGTCAATATTCCCGAGTTCGTCAACCTTGGCCCCGAGGGACTCGACCACATCGACACACCCGCTATCGACTTCTACCGTGAATTCGACGCGGCACAGCAACTGCAGGATGCGCACAAATACGCTGACGCCGTTCCTGCATGGAAAGTGGCTGCCGATAAAGATCCCACGGACGCGCGCCCCTGGAACAATATGGGCGTAGCGCTCGCGGCCAGCGGCAAAACCACTGAAGCCATCACTGCTTACGAGAAGTCTCTCGCGGTGAACGACGACAGTTCTCAGGCCCACAACAATCTCGGTAGCGCTCTTGCCGAAGCCGGCCGCCTTGATGAGGCGATGGTTCAGATTCAGAAGGCCATCTCGCTCGATCCTGACAACGGCGCGGCGCACATCAACCTCGGCCACCTGCTCGAAGTGACCGGCCATCGCGATGAAGCAATCCAACAATTGACGCAGGGTATCCAGATCGCGCCTAAAAACGCCGACGGCCATAACATTTACGGCGTTATCCTCGCCCGCGAAGGAAAGATGGATGAGGCCATCGCGGAACTCCAGCAGGCCGTGAAGCTTTCGCCCAACTCTGCTGAATGCCATTACAACCTCGGCCGAGCTTACGCCGCCACCAGCCACTTCACTGAGGCGCTCCCTCAATTCGAAGCGGCCGCAAAGCTAACCGGCAACCGCGAGCCTGCAATCCTCCAGATGCTCGCCGCGATGTATTCCGAGACCGGGAACTACCATCAGGCCGTCATTATCGCTCAGCAGGCACTTGAACTTGCCGAGCAGCAGAAGAACGCCGATCTAGCCACGGCTCTCCGCGGCAACCTCGACCGCTACCAACACCAGGCTGACAATGCTTCGGGAACCGGCCGCACGCAGAACTGAGCACACGCTCCTATTCCTAGCCCGCACACAAAGTTGACAGTGTTCGCTTCCCACGCCCTCCTGCCATCGTCTGAAAACGACTGCTCCCGTTGCGCCGCGTCCGCGCCGATTCCCCACCGGATTGTGTGAGGCTGCCGGTCCCTTCAAATCACAATTTACTAAATCGATAAACCTGTGAATAAATTGGATTCTTCTTGACAGCGTGGAGCAAGCGCGCATAACTTGTTCGGAATTCGAACAATATAAGAATCTGGGCAGTGAAATTCAGATCGACTTTTGGAGGGTCAGATGCAAACAAGTACGAGAGTAGGGCGAATTCTTGCAACCCTGGCGGCGTTAGTCATTCTCCACTTATCCCCTTTCCTGATGGCCCAGGCAGTCAATGGAACCCTGCTGGGAACCGTCACCGACACCTCCGGGGCAACCGTAACCGGGGCAAAGGTGCAGGCAAAGTCGGCCGAGACGGGAGCTGTTCACGAATCGGTGACCAATGAGAGCGGCAACTTCTCGTTTCCGAATCTCCAACCCGGAACCTATGCGGTCAGTGCTGAGGCAAATGGGTTTAAACGAGTCACGCAGCAGAGCATCACCCTGCTCAGCAACTCATCCGTACGTGTCGATTTGTCTCTCACCCCGGGAAGTGTGTCGGAAACCGTGACTGTGACCACGGCACCGCCCTTGCTGCAAACCGACCGCGCCGACATCAGTACCAAGATTGACGCGGCCAACATGGCGGAATTGCCCCTCACTACAGGACGCAACTTCCAGTCGCTTCTCAACCTGGTCCCCGGAGCCAGCCCCGCAACCTTCCAGCACTCGCAGTTCTTCAATGCGCAGAATTCTTTGCAGACCCAGGCCAATGGCATGCCGCGCGTCAGTAATCTTTATCAGATCGAGGGCATCGACGATGACGAGCGTACCGGCCTGCTGCAGATTCTGATTCCTCCGGCCGAAGCCATCCAGACCGTTGATGTCTCGACGAATAACTATGAGCCGGAACTTGGCCGCTCGGTCGGCGCCATCACCAACGTGACGCTCAAGTCCGGCACCAATGCCTTTCATGGTTCGGCATTCGAGTATATCCAGAACAACGCTGTCAACGCCCGCTCATATTTCAGTGGGCCGCTTGGCCACCTGTCATACAACTACTTTGGCGGCGCCATTGGCGGCCCCATTTTGAAAGACAGGTTGTTTTTCTTCGGCGACTATCTCCGCACGACCGACAGTGAAAGGGTCAGCAGCACGTTCACCGTTCCTGATGCTCGCTGGTATACCAACGCCGGAGCCACTCCGGGCTGCACCGATCCAACCGGTTGCGTCGATTTGAGCGGGGCGCTCGTGGGCACTACTGGGCAAATCTATGACCCGAACACGGGCGACGGCACAGCCGCCCATCCGCGCACTCCGTTCACAAACAATCAGATTCCCTTCAGCCGGATCAACTCTGTTTCACTGAACATGCTCCAGCATCTCAACGCGGCTTTTCCCACGTATGGAACGCTGAACTCGACCAAGCCGCTATCAAATCCGACAAACAACTACACCACAAATCTTCCATTTACCAAGAGTGCGCATAGCTTCGACGTCAAAATGGATTGGATCATCACAGAAAAAGACCACCTGAATGGCCGCTACAGTTGGCAGCAAACCCAAACCTACCAGGCGTCGGCCTTCGGCAACTTCCTCGGCGGTCCGCAGGGCGGCGGCTTCGAGGCCACTGGTAATCAGACGGCCTACAGCACCGGCGGCATCTACAATCATGTTTTCTCGCCCAGGTTCTTAACCGAGGTTCGCGTCGGCGTAGCCCACCTCCGCAACCAGGCAAATCCAAATGACTACGGCTCGAACGATGCGACAACCATCGGTGTGCCCGGAGTCAATATTGACGGGCAGCCTTTTACCTCCGGACAGGTCGGCGTCACCATCAACGGTGGCTTTTCAAACCCGCTCATTGGATATTCAGCCTCCGTGCCGTGGATCCGCGCAGAGTCAAACATCGATGCGGTGAATACCTGGACGAGGGTTGTTGGCAACCACACCATCAAGTGGGGTGCCGACATTCGCCGGGTCCGCGACGATCTCTTGCAGGACCAGACCTTCAGCCCCCGCGGCGCATTCACCTTCAATGACCTGCAGACCTCTACGACTGGCGCGAAGACAAATATCGCAAACTTCATGGGCAGCTTCCTACTCGACCAGCCCAGCCAGACGGGCCGCGATCTGAACACGTTTTTCCCGGCATACCGGCAGTGGTGGTTCTTCGCCTTTGCAGGAGACAAGTGGCAGGCAACACCCAAGCTGACCGTTGACTATGGCCTTCGCTGGGAATTCTATCCGCCCGCAACGCCGAAGGTCGACGGTGGGTTTTCAAACTATAACCCGACAAACAACACACTGGTTCTAGCCGGCCTCGGCAACAATCCTTCAAATCTCGGGATGGAGACCCAGTACAAGTACTTTGCTCCGCGTACAGGACTCTCCTACCGCGCGAGTGATGCTACGGTGATCCGCATGGGCTTTGGCATGAGCTATATCCCATTCACGGATAATACGTATGCGTACAACTACCCAATCCGCGCCAACAACAGCTATCAGCCAGCGGGCTCGACCTTCACCCCCGCAGTCCTGTCTGATGGTGTGACAGTTGCGACGTTCCAGGCTGGTTTCCCGGCGCCGGTTCCGGTAGTGATTCCCAGCAACGGAATCATCGCTGCCAGCACACCGTCACTGATCAGCCAGGTCTATACCTACATTCCGCTGAATTTCAGGAATTCCTACGCGGAAGCCTGGAACGTGGCTCTTCAGCAGGCCTTCGGCTCCAACTTCAATTTGCAAATTGCATACGTCGGCAATCATGGCTCGCGCATGAATGTGTCACAGAACATTAACCTGCCAAGCGTGTATGGCGGCGGCAACGCTTCACTGCCGGAAAACTCCACCGCTTTCACGGGTGGCGCCACAGGGCGTACCGCAGCCACAAACCAGTATTTCCAGGGGGCCTCCTCGAACTACAACGCCCTGCAGGTCCAGCTTACAAAGCGCTACTCCGCCGGCCTCTCGTTCACCTCAGCGTTTACTTGGGGTAAAGCGCTTAATTACGCCACCGGGGGAGATGACAACGGCAGTCTGGTCTTTTTCATCAACCAGCGCAAGAACTATGCCCCGGCCGACTTTGACCGTTCAAAGAACTTCGAACAGAGCTTTGTCTACGAGCTGCCTGCCGGTCGCGGTCACACATACTTCAACTCAGGCGTTGGCGACGCAGTGTTGGGTGGCTGGAGACTCTCCGGGGTGATTTCCCTGCTTTCTGGTTTGCCGTTCAGCGTGTATGCAAATCAAGGCGTCCTCAACACGCCAGGAACCGCGCTGCTGGCGAATATCACGGGCGGCCCCAAAGTGACACACCAGATCGGATCCGGCAAACAGTGGCTGGATAAATCCAATTTTTCCCAACCAGCGGGCTGCACCGGTCAGTCACCTTGCAACAACCCCGGCCTCGGCAACACCGGAAGAAACCAGTTCCGGGGTCCCGGTTATTGGCAGAACAACTTCTCGCTTGCTAAGAAATTCACGATGTATCACGAATTTGCAAGTGAAATTCGTATCGACGCGGTGCAGTTGACGAATTCGCCTCAGTTCGGCCTACCAAATTCTGGCAGCGGAACAATCTTCACAGCCGCGAACTTCGGCCAGATCACAAGCACCTTGGGCAGCGGACAAGGCAGCGTGAACGGAATCGGAGGAGGGCGTAGTTTGCAGGGATCCTTCAGGTTCAGCTTCTAGAAAAGCCGGTTCACGAACGCAAATGAAACGGCCGGTAATCGGAAACGGTTATCGGCCGTACAAACGTTCAGTCGAGAGGATTCCACTGATAAGAATCCCTCCTCAGTCAATGGAGAAGTATGGATCGCTGTTCAAGACGAGAATTTGTAAAAAAAGCCGGAGCAGCAACCCTAACCTGGTCATTGCCGAAATTCAGCCTGGCTCAATCATTGCAAGGACCATTCCGGATTGCAGTGATTAACGATGAGATTTCGCAGGACTTTGATCACGCCTGCTACGTTGCCTCACACGACTTCGGAATGAGCTGGATTGAACTTCGTTCCATGTGGGGCAAGAACGTCATCGATTTCGATTCGGCGCAGGTCAATGAGGCAAAGAAAATTCTCGCCAAGTACAAGCTCCAGGTTACGGACATTGCGAGCCCCCTCTTCAAGACGGATTGGCCCGGAGCGCCAAGATCTCCCTACGGATCGAAAGAAGACTTGCACGGAGCACCTGAAGTGACCTTCAAGCAACAGGACAGCATCCTGGAACGCTCGATCTCCCTTGCGAAGCAGTTCGATACCGACAAGGTACGCTGTTTCGACTTCTGGCGGCTGGAGGATGTTGCGCCTTATCGGGAAGCAATCGACGACAAGCTCAGGTCAACGGCGGAGACTTGCGGCAAGCAAGGAATCCTGCTGGTGCTTGAGAACGAGTTTGCCTGCAACACGGCCACCGGACGGGAAGCAGCGCGCACGATGAATGCGGTTCAGACCCCGCACCTGGCGCTGAACTGGGATCCCGGAAATGCGGTGATGCGCAATGAACTGGATGCATTCCCGGTCGCGTGGAAATTGATTCCCAAAGATCGCATTCACCATTGTCACTGCAAAAACGCAATCAAGGGCGCGGACGGCAAGATCGAATGGTCGCCCGTCGATAAGGGCTACATCGATTGGGCGGGACAATTCCGCGCACTCAAGCAGATGGGCTATCACGATGCGGTCAGCCTTGAGACCCACTGGCACGGCGGCGGAACGCCGGAAGAATCTACCCGGATCAGTTGGGCAGGTATGAAAAAGGATTTGGAAAGCGCCAACGCCATTTAGAACCAGAGTTCGACTCGGTCACGCAACGATCCATGCTTCCACCAGCAACAGAAGGAGAAACGATGCTCACTCGACGGGAATTTATCGACACGCTTGCTGTTGGAGGCGTAGGGCTGGCAATCAGTTCGAGTGCCAGGAGCTATGGCCGGATCATGGGGTCCAACGACAGGTTGAACTTTGCAGTCATCGGACTACATTCGCGCGCCTACGCTCATCTTTCCGCATTGAAGGCGAATAAGGATGCGGCGCACGTCGCGTATGTATGCGATGTGGACATCAACACGATGAAGAAGTTTGCCACCGAAACCGAACGCGAGTTGGGTTATGCCCCAGCTACGGATCAGGATTTTCGGCACATTCTGCAGAGAAAAGATGTCGACGCAATCACAATTGCGACTCCGGATCACTGGCATGCCCCCATGGCGATTCTCGGGTTGAAGGCTGGAAAGAGCGTCTATGTCGAAAAGCCGTGTAGCCATAATCCAGCCGAAGGAGCATTGCTCGTAGAGGCGCAGCAGAAATACGGAAAACCTGTCCAGATGGGTACTCAGCAGCGCTCTTCCGCTCACACCATCGAGATCGTCAATAAGATTCACAACGGCCTGATTGGCAGAACGTATTACGCGAAAGCCTGGTACAGCAATATTCGCAAATCGATCGGAGTCGGAAAAGAAGTGCCGGTTCCGACGCAGCTCGACTGGGAATTGTGGCAAGGACCCGCCCCGCGCGTCGCTTACAAAGATAACGTGCAACCATATAACTGGCACTGGTTCAGAACCTGGGGCACCGGCGAGACCCTTAACAATGGCACGCATGAGGTTGACGTCTGCCGATGGGCCCTGGACGTCGATTATCCTCGCTCCATTTCATCGTCGGGGGGCAGATATCACTACAAGGATGACTGGCAGTTCTATGACACGCTTGTGACCAATTTCAACTATCCGGACAAGATGATTTCGTGGGAGTGCAAGTGCTGCGACGGAATGAAGTACTACGGGCGTGATCGCGGATCAATCATCGTCGGGACGAACGGCTCGGTGCTCGTCGATCGTGACGGCTATGAAATCTACGATCTGAAGGGAAACAAGACGAGTGAATTTAAAGTGGGCAGTGTGACCTCGTCGACCGATCTAACCGGGCGCGATTCGATGACAGATGCTCACTTTGCCAATTTTATCGCTGGAGTTCGCACCGGAGAAAAGCTGAATGCTCCAGTCTCGATTGGGAATGTCGCAGTGACCATGCTGCAGCTATCCAATGTCGCATGGGAACTCGGGCGTGAGTTGCAACTGGATTCAAGTTCCGGGAAACCGCAAAAGGATCCGGATGCAATGAAGATGTGGGGGCGACAATATGAAAAGGGATGGGAACCAAGTATTTAGGGAATTCCTGAGTTGGATCGCCGCTCCCTGCTGGTTGCGCCGACCTGGGTGCAGCGGCTCCGGACTACAGCTACTCAGGAATTGCGGTAGCCCGGAGACTCGGGATCCGCTCTGAAACAAGACTGCTTTTTTTTGCTCTCGCGCCGACTTCGCATCTTTTTGCTTGAAATGGAGAATAAAAAACAGGATGCCAACCTCGCGTTTCATCCTAAACGGCAATGGGAGCGCCACCAATAGAATCGCCCGACAAATCAACCGGAATCTGATCTTCAACCAGATTCGCGCCAAACAGCCAATCTCTCGAGCGGAACTGGCGCGCACCTCGGGCCTGCAAAGAAGTACAGTCTCTCTCATAGTTGAAGGCCTGCTCACCGATCGGTGGGTGGTCGAGGGATCGACAGGCGAGATTCCGCGCGGAAGAAAGCCAACTTTTCTCAACGTTAACGGCCAGCGCGGGGTCCTTGCCCTCGACATTCATCCAGCCAACGTCATGTTGGCTGTGACTGACCTTGGTGGCAAAATCATTTCCCTCGACTCCGTTGAACTTCCTCCCGATCCACAAAACGTCATCGGAACAATTCTGAGTTCCACCAAAAAGATGCTTCGATCTCATCCGGACCGTACCTTCGAGGGCATCGGCATCAATCTTCCAGGCCGCTTTGATCCACACCTCGCTAAGTCAATCTTTGCACCAAACGTAGACTGGCCGATTGGGCAGCTGAAGGCGCGCGTCGAGCGAGCCACCGGCCTCCCTGTCGTGGTGGACAATGTTGCCAACGCGTGCGCTTTGTCTGAAGTGTGGTTCGGATACAGCGACAGGATGCATGACCTGGTCGTGGTCAATGTCTCTGAGGGAATTGGCGCCGGGATCTTCGCGAACGGTCATCTACTGCGCGGCGACGCGGGCGTAGCGGGCGAGTTTGGTCATGTTCAACTCGATCCGAATGGAGTGCGCTGCGGATGTGGCGGCAGGGGATGCTGGGAAACAATCGCTTCCAACAGGGCGGGACTGCGCTACTATTCAGAGATCGCGAAGAAGCCCGTTCCGTCCTTCGATGCCCTGATCCAACTAGCCAAGGGGGGGGATGCCGCAGCAAAGCAGGCATTGACCATGATGTGCAAAGCCTTGGGCCGTGGAATGCACATGATCGCTTTGGCTTTGGCGCCAAGCGAAATCGTTGTCGTGGGTGACATCACGAATGCCTGGGACCTGGCAGGCGCCGAGATTGAAGCCGAAATGCGTCGCTTCGCGCTGGTCCGGGCACCAAGCATTCGAGCAGCGCGAGAAGGAAACCAAGCCCGACTTCGCAGCGCGGTTGCACTGATAATGAATTCAAAGACACTTTAGGATGGCCTTCGCCAGGCTCAGGAGTTGGTAGTGAGCATATGAACGCTCGAACCTCAAGATTGCCGGCCTCGGGCGGCCCCTGATGGCACACGAGCCGGGTTCTGGCACAGCCCTGCATTCATCCCTTAAGCAGAGTTTTCAGGAGAAAAGAGAGGCCGTTCCAAGCAATCTGAACGCCGATGCAGAAGAGAATGAAAGCCACGACGCGAAGGACGCCGTGTGCCGTTGAGGGAGATATCTTGCTGGTCATCTTTGGCGCGTAGCCGTAACAGAAGTAGACCACGATGCTCAGAACAACTACTGCGACGAAGACTCCAATATGACTTAGAACATGGGCAGTGACAGTGTGCCCCGAGATATGAGCGCTTAAGGTCAGCATCGCAACCAGAGTCCCCGGGCCAGACGTGATGGGGAAGGTGAAGGGATAGAAGATCTTATCCCCCAGATGGTTAAGTGTTTCAGCACCGTCGTCGCTGTATTCTTGTTCCTTGCCGCGCACGCTCGCGGCGGACTGATTCTGATTTAGAACTCCCCAGCCCATGGCGGCGATTACGATGCCGCCCGCAAACTGGACAATCGGTAGAGAGATGCCAAAAAAGTTGAGAATAGCGGAGCCGAGAAGCTCGAAGATCCCGAGGAAGATCACATTGCTGATGGCAACACGCCGCGCAAGATTGCGATAGACGGCTGGCGGCGCGTTTCCCACAAGGCCCATGAACACCAGGGCGGAGCCCACGGGATTGATGAGCGGGAGCAGTGCGCTAAATGCCAAAAAGAACGCGGACCAGACTGCCATGCTTGCTTTGCTCTCCCTGAATCAATAACGGGAAATCAGATTTGAAGCGTCGCCGGGATTGCAACGGTATGCGGGCACGATCATGAGCACCGAGCTTCTCGGCAATGATTGGACCAGAGAATTACTAGTCTCCGCGATTGATGCGCTCGCGGATCACCTGAAGGATCAACTGCCTCGTCACAACAGATAACAACGTAACCCGGATCTTGATCCTTGGAAAGTGTAGCTCTCATCCGCACGCCCTCTTAGCTGTTCTTTTTGCGAAACTTCTCATGGCAGTGATAGCCAAGCGCTCGAAGCAATAGCGGTTTAATCGATGTGGGCATGTTTGGGGCTTGGGAAGCGGAACGCGTTCGCCAGGTTCTTCGTAAGATGGTGGACGCGGAAGGAATCGAACCTTCAACCTGTCGGTTAAGAGCCGAATGCTCTGCCAGTTGAGCTACGCGTCCAGAGGGTGTGAAAACGCCAGGCAGAGGGAAAGTTGCACGGCGCGGATCAGAGATGAATCATCACCGATCCTTAAAAAATATAGCACAGTGCGAGGCACTCTTCCAAAGCGGGGCAGCGTCCTATTCCGGCGTTGCTGGGAGTTTCAGATAATCGACTAAGGTCTCTTTGACATTTTGCTTATAGCGAAGAACACCAGAAACATCACGACTGCAAATACGACCAAATGCCAAGGTCGAAGCAAGTTAATCATCGGAGATCGCTCCTTATTGCCGATCCGATCTCGTCTGGATAGTCTACGCGGCAGCCCAGCGTCGCTTCTTATCGCTTCTCAGATTTGGATTAGATTTGGATTTTCTCGCGTAAATACGCTTAGAACGTGAACGCGACACCCGCGCCTATACTGCGCTGATCTTGCGCGAACACCACCAGGCCACCATTCACCAGGTAAGGGCGGTATCCTTCCGCGAGCAGGTTATTCAAGTCAACCAGCGCCTCAATATTCAGGCCTTCGTGGCGCGTAGACACCGGTTGGCGCAGATGAAGATTCAAATACGGCTCGATGGCACCGACTGAATAAGGCGCAATTGGGGTTACGGTGTCGGCCGGCTGCCATCGATAACTCGCGCGCCAGCGTGTTCCCGTTCCCTCCAGGGTTCCGGAAAGAGATATCGAATACATTTGCGCATGCCGCGGCCGGGCCGCGCTGAACAGTTGGTTGAGCGCCGTCGGATGCACGAGCGCGGGCATCACGAGCGCATCACCGTTAGCGTAGCTCACGCGAACGCGGTTGCCGCCTGCCATTCGGTGCTCGACCGCTGCCATCACGCCGGCGCTTGCGTAGCTTGGTCCTGCGCCGCGCATCAGACCGCTCATCGGATCGCTGAGTACAGCGCTACTGGCTACACCCCGGCCGCTCGCCTCGATCACGGGATTCTGAACGTTATCCGAGTAGACGAGGAAGGATATACCCGAAGCATCCGTCCGCCGCTCCCAGCCAATCTCCTGGTGCAATCCGTGTTCCAGCGCCAGTTGGCCATCGCGCATCGCAACTTGCGGCAGATAGAACCCCGCTTGCGACTCATTCTGGTTGAGCCCAGAGGGCGCACTGGCCATTCGATAACTTACCGTCGAGTTTTCGCCGTGCCACGCTACCATGGCAAACGGCAAAGTCGCCAGAATCGTGTTAGGCGAATTCTGACTAAGTCTAGCCATCACCTGCTGCGCGCCGGCATCGATTTCAAATTCATCGCCCAGATGGATGTTCTCGGCGCTTCGCATTGTGGCTTCGTCAAGCCCCTCGCCGCCCGATCCCTCAATCACGGGATGAATTGAAACGGCTGCCATAGACTCCACTGATCCTGCAAAGCCAAGGTCCTGGCGGAAGCCCAGCATCGATTCCATACCTGCATTGGTATCGGGGGCAAAGTCCACGCGTGCCAGCAACTCGCGGCTGTCCGACGGTGTGTCTTCCACGCTGGCCGTGAATCGCTCGCCGCTTTCGCCGAACGTGCCATCCTGTCCGGTAGCCATGAGTCGTGCTTTCAGCTTGGGCCGGGCGCCCGGGCGATCGGAAACGACAACCAGGGGTCCATCCTCGAGCCAGCGCAACAGCGGACGATTGGCGGCTGAACGCAGCGTCCACTCCCAGTCATCTTTCGACGCATTGGCAGCCCGCGGTTCGGCCGGCAACCACTGCATCACCTCGTACAGAGTGTTCAGCGTCAGGTTGACTACCGTGTTGGAGCGAACCCGCACATTCTCGCGGAGCGAAGGCAGAAACAACGCGCCCATCGCCTTGACAGCGTATTTGCCCGGCTGGATGTCGCTGAATGAGTAGGCGCCTTTGCTGGAGGTGTAGACGGCGGCAACCACACTCATATCGGCCCGCAACAACTGCACCGCGGCCCCCATCTGGGGCACACCACTGGAATCGCGAACCACGCCGGAAACGGATCCGGCGGTCGCAGCCAACAGCGGCGACGACGCCACGACGAACAGCGCGATCATGGAAACGAGATGGAGCCTGCGCATCATCACTCGTAGAGGTGACCCGGCGGCGTCCTGGCTTAAGTCCTGGGAATCAAATGCCCGCAGGCTTACCGATCTCAAGCCGGTTAACCCAATTTGCGGAGCGCTCTTACTATTCCACGACAAAAGGTGCCGATTGCGCAATCTCTTGTTTTGAGATTTCGTCATTTATTTTGATCGTCACCTTATATTTGCCCGGTTGCAGACCGGCCACAGGTAGGGTCTTTTCTACCGTCAACTGGTCACTATGTTCGCCAAAGTCTTTGGAATCTTGCTGTTTCTCAAAAACTACCGTGTTTGTTGCCGAATCAATGATCTGGTACGTTACCTTCGCCTCGTTGCTCTTGGTCTGGTCGTTAATTCCCAGGTTGTAGACCTGCATCCAGAAATTCAGGTCCTGATTTCGCTTGTAACTGACCGGTGTGGCCGGATTCGTAGTCACACGCGGACAAATATGAGTGTTCCCGATAACACAGGAGCCTTGGCCGATATCGTGCGAACTGACCGGGTAAATCTGGTCAGCCAGAATAAGGGACGATGTGCCAAGCTTTTCGTCATGATACGCAGGCACATCCAGGCTCTTTCCGTAGATACCAAGGTGATCAGGATTGTTCACGTCCTTGATAGCGATATCGAGCCGGTAGAGTCCGGGGAGTAGCGGTACAGCCTTCCAATAGATTGACTTACGATCGAGTGACTTCTCAAGGAGTTCAGCCGGTTGTTCTACTTCGACGGTATCCTCAAAGGTTTGCACCGTCTTGTGGGTCAGGGTTGTCACTTTGCCCAGAATGTTGACTACGCCTTTAGCAACGCCGTCCTTGGTGACAAATGTGATGTCGCGATTCTTGATCTGGATGGTTACCGGCACCAGAACGGTGCTTGAGGTGACCTTCACGAAGTCGGTCCGGACATCGAAGGGAAAGATCGGCCCGGAGAGGAGTTTATGCTCACTCATGGCGCTTTCCAGGTCTCTGAACTTGACCGGAGGAGGTGCAAATAGTTTGGCTGCCAGTTCGATGCGATCAAATTCCTTGGACTGATTCTGGCTGGTCATTGGACCCGCACCAAGATTTTCGAATCCACCCTTGAACCGGTCAGCCTTCTTGGCCATGCCCATCTCTTCCCACTGGGTCAAACCTGCGCCGGGCACCTTTGCCAGGGCGTCCTTCTCGCTGCGGTCGATGGTGAAGTGGTAGTCGCCGCATTGGCACGTGTCCACAAACTCGATATCGATGTTTTCGCCAATACCTTCGAGGTACCGGTAGTGCCAGACCTCAAATGGAAATGTCGATGTTTCGCCGCCGCCCTCGTCCTGGGGCCGCTGATAGGTGCCGCCCGAAGGATGGGAGTCGGTGGAGTCCGGAGGGCCGAAAGCAATGTACATGTGGCCGCGATCGGTCTTCCACCCAGGTTTGCCTGCCGCGTAATGGTCGTTGGCGTACTGAATACGCCGATAATGCTCCTCGCGGAATTCGTTGTCGGGAGAGTCGGGATTGGGGTTGCGGCGCAGCCAGAACTGCTCGATGAACGCCTCCCGCTCCTCGTCGTTACTCAGGTTCTTGAATGCCTTTCGCTCCTCGTCCGTGATGATGTAGGTCACATCCTGATCGAGCCAGCTTTTGTAGGCGCCTTTTAACTCCTGCCTGACTTCCTTTTGCGCGTTGCGCATCTCTTCGTCAGAGCGCGGCCGCTTCAAAGGATCTGCCTCCTGATCCTGGCCGGAACCTGGCCGGGCCTGCAGTGATGGATCCGTCTGAGCGTGGATAGGAGAGGCGGGAACAAAGGCGAGGCCGCAGCCGAGTGCGACAAATAAGATCGAACGGCCATTGAAAATCATTTGCGTCGGAAAACTCCCTACAATGCCTTATTCTACGGGCCCAAATCGTGCGGAGCAAGGCATGATGCAACTGTCGCTGCCCTTTGGACTGCCGGGTAACCAATCGGTCACCAGGAAACACCCTGTTTCCTTGCGAATATCGCGAATTCTGAGACAATTACACCCCTTTCCACGTCACCCATGAGTAGCGCAAACCTGCTTCAATCACTGGCGGTCCCCGTGGACTGCCGGACTCGTTTCTGTTCAGGGATACCTGGCTCCGGCCTGATTCATCACACGTTCAATGTTAAGGATTCATTGAATCCAGTCGCATTTGGGAACCGGACAGGAAGGTTTTGCGTAGAATAAGTTCGGAGCCTCGCGGAGTACAAAAGCGCCCATGAAAAAGATACTTTTGATCGTTTCTGCCGTTATTGTGGCTATCGTCCTCGTTGCCGTCTTCATCGTCAAGCAGCAGTCGGGCTACACCAAAGTTCTGACCGCGAAGATTCATCATCAGGATCTGGCCACTGTCGTCAGCGGCACCGGCCAGATCAAGCCGAAGACGTATGTCAACGTCGGTGCGACCTCGTTCGGCCGCATTACGCACCTCTACGTGAAGGAAGGAGATCACGTAAAGAAGGGACAGGTGATCGCTACCGTTGAGAATGTCCAGCCGGAGGCGAACGTTCAGTCGCAAAAGGCGACCATCGCGGCCGCCAAGACCGATATCTCTTCCTACATCGCCGCTGAGAAGACGGCTGAGGCTAACGTCGAACATGCCAAGGCCGACCTCGAGCAAAAACAGCTCGACTGGGATCGCGCCCAGAGCCTCTACAAGGCAGGCATCATGGCCAAGCAGGACTATGACGCCAAGAAGGCCGCTTATGACACCGATGTGGCATCGGTATCGCAGGCCGACGCCCAGTTGAACCAGGCCAAGGCGCAAACCGCGTCGGCCCGGGGACACCTTGACCAGCAAGTCGCCCAGCTGCGCTTCAACGAAGACGCGCTCAGCAAGACCGTTTCGATCGCTCCATTTGATGGCATCGTGACGAACCTTCCCGTGCGTGAAGGAGAGACGGTTGTTGTTGGCATTCAGAATGCCGAGGGTTCTACGCTGATGACCATCGCCGACATGAGCGTTGTTACCGCCGAGGTCAAGGTCGACGAAACTGACATCGTCAACATCAAGATCGGCCAGCCCGCCGAGGTCAGCGTGGACGCCATTCCTGGCAAGAGCTTCAAGGGCCACGTCACCCTCGTCGGAGATCAGGCTCTGCTGCGCTCTACGGGCGTCGCAACCTCGCAGTCCACTACCGGAACCGAGGAAGCCAAGGACTTCAAGGTCGTCGTCACTCTCGATACGCCGACTGCTGAATTACGGCCCGGCCTCTCCACTACGGCCAAAATTACCACCGCATCGAAAACGAACGTGCTCTCGCTGCCTATTCAAGCTCTGACCATGTACACGCCACCCCCGCCGGCAAACAACGGAAACGTCGAAGCCGCGTCTACCTCGACGGGACCGAAGGCACAACCGGTGCAGGGCGTCTACGTTGTCGAAAAGGATGCGCACGGCAAGCAGCGCGCCAAGTTCGTCCCCGTCACGACTGGCATCACGGGTGCGACCGACATCGAAGTGCTCAGCGGTCTTCAGGACGGGCAGGAGATCGTCATCGGGCCCTACAAGACGCTGCGAACTCTGAAGAATGGGGCGCTTTTGAAGCGCGACACGCAAGCTCCGGCAACGCTAGCATCTAACGCTTGACGCTCTGAAACGATCTAATCGATAAGATGCAAGGATTTTCCCGCAGAGTGCGGAGAGCAAACGCAGGCAAAGGATAAGGCTCATATGGCTCTGAACAGCGTCGTCTCCGAGATTGAAATGCAGCAGTCCTCTGGACCGAACAGCGACATGATCGTTGTTGAGGATCTGTGGCGCACTTACGACATGGGATCGGAACAGCAGGTCCACGCTTTGCGCGGCGTCAATCTTCGTATCAAGGCCAACGAGTACGTCGCCATCATGGGCCCATCCGGTTCCGGCAAGTCGACGCTGATGAACCTGATTGGCTGTCTCGATACACCGTCGAAAGGCAAGTACTGGCTCAATGGCCAGCTCGTCAGCGAACTCGACGACGATGAACTGGCGCGGATTCGCAACAAGGAAATCGGATTCGTCTTCCAGACCTTCAACCTGCTCTCGCGCGCCACGTCACTGCACAATGTCGAACTGCCGCTCATCTACAACGGCACACCGGCGGCGGAACGCATTGAGCGCGCCAAACAGTCGCTCATCAATGTCGGACTCGAGTCGCGCATGAACCACAAGCCCAACGAACTCTCCGGCGGCCAGCGCCAGCGCGTCGCCGTTGCCCGCGCCCTCGTCAACAGCCCCTCCATCATCCTGGCTGACGAGCCGACTGGCAATCTCGATTCCAAAACCGGCATCGAGATCATGGCTCTGTTCGATACTCTCCAGGCCAAGGGCAACACCATCGTGCTCGTCACTCACGAGCCCGACATCGCCGACTACGCGCATCGCGTCGTCCACATTCGCGACGGCCAGATCTACTCCGACGAGCCCTCGAAGCGCTTCCGCAAGTAGGTTCGCAGCGCAAATCAGCGAGACCTCTCCCGAAGGTCCACTCGAACCGAGCCTCGCAATAAGCCTCGTCCCGCGTGCATCACGCAGTCTCACGTTCTCCCGCGCCACGCCGATGAACACAATGCGAGCCCGCGCCGCACCGCGGGCCAGAGAGGCGAGGAGCGCACATGACCACGCAGAATCTGCTGATGCCGCAGCCGGCTCATCTCACGCCTTCCGGCCGCGACTCTTTGCAACCATCCTTTGCCGCCATCAGTGTTGCGGGACGCAGGCTCGTTCAGCAAGCCGAAATTGTGGCGCCTCATCTGCAATGCGCCATCATTGAAGGAGAAGCCGGTGTCGGCAAGCAGGCATTCGCGCAACTACTGCTCAGCCGGTCCCCCTTCGCACGCTCCTGCTTCAACCGTTGCGATGCCCGTGAGTGGCTCCTCAGCGAAGTCGATCCCCAATTTCTTACCGGCTTCACCTATGTCGATCACGTAGACCTGCTTGCGACACCCGGCCAGGCCCTGCTGCTGCGCTTTCTCAAAGCCTTGCAGCACCGCCCTGCCGGAGCATTCGCTCTTGTAGCCTCGTCTGAGAAATCCCTCCGCCACATGGCGAGCGAGGGTCAATATCTTCCCGACCTCGCCTTCCGCCTCACTGCAATCCGCTTTGCCATCCCGCCGTTGCGCGAGCGCCGCGAAGACATCGTTCCTCTCGCCAGCTTCTTCCTCGAAAAAATTGCCGCGCGCTATCACCTGCCCCGCCTCGCTTTCGCGCCCGGTGCTACCGCCCGCCTGCTGCAGCATGATTGGCCCGCCAATGCGCGCGAACTCTCCAGTGTCCTCGAATCCGCCGTCCTCAGCTCGCCCGATGGAATGATTCGTAGTGAAGACCTCCCGATCGTTCTCCCGCTTTCCCCCACGCCACGTTCTAATTCCACTTCGCCTCCAGTCCTCAACCTCGACGCCGTCATTCTCAATCACATCCACCTGGTCCTCGACATGAACCGTGGCAACAAGCTCAAAACCGCACGCCAACTTGGCATCAGCCGCTCCACACTCTACCGTTTGCTCGAAGCTGCTTCCCTGTAGTTGCCTCTACGCTGGACGCCACGCAGCCCTCGTGCTCTACACTCAAGCCGATGCCCCTTCCCACAATTTCAATCCAAGGACCCTTCCCGTTGAAACGACTTGCCTCACTTCTCCTCGCCTTCTTACTCTTCGCTCCTGCGTTCCTCTCCGCGCAATTGACGTCTTCCCCGGCCGCACCGGCGACACCGGAAGAGCGCACCAAAGCACTCCACGCCCTTTTCCACGATTACTGGGAAGCGAACCTCAAACGCCAGCCGGAATTCGCCTCCACAATCGGCGACAAACGCTACAGCGACCAGGTTTCTGACTACTCCGTGCGGGCCATCAACGACTGGCTCGCCGAGGAGCAGGATTTCCTGATGAAGCTCGCGACCATCGATCCCGCCGGTCTTTCCGATCTGGACAAGACTAGCCGCGAACTGCTGATTCGCCGCCTCACCGACGACCAGGAAGCAGCTGAATTCAAGACGTGGGAGATGCCCGTCAACCAGATGGGTGGCATCTACGCCACCTATCCGCAACTGGTTGCAGAGCTCAGCTTCACCACAGTGAAGGACTACGATGACTGGATCGCGCGACTGCACGCCATCCCCAAAGCCTTCGACCAGGTAACGGCCAACATGTCCATCGGCATGGAGGACAAGCGCGTTCCCCCCAAATATCTCCTCGAAAAAACTCTCGAACAGGTCAAGCAACTCGCCACCCAAAAACCGGAAGATTCGCCGCTCGCGCTTCCACTGAAGAAGTTTCCCGCCTCCGTCTCCGCCGCGGACCAGGCACGCATCAAGACCGAAATGCTCGCGGCAATCACCAAGGAAGCCCTTCCTGCATACTCGCGCTTCGCACGTTTTCTCGAGGTCGCCTACATCCCCGCCGGCCGCACAGATCCCGGTATCTCCTCATTGCCCGGCGGCGCGAAGTACTACCAGTTCCTGATCCGCCGCACCACCACAACCAATCTCACTGCTGACCAGATACACCAGATCGGCCTCGATGAAGTGAAGAAAGACGAAGCCGAAATGCTCGCCATCGCGCAGAAGCTCGGCTTCCAGGATTTGAAGAGCTTCCAGGCCAGCCTTAAGGCCAATCCCAAGCTGAAAGCAACCTCACGCGAGCAGCTCCTCGACGCCTATCGCGGCTACCTGGGCCCCATGCAGGCCAAGCTGCCTCAACTATTCGGCCATCTTCCCAAGGCGCCTTTTGAAGTCGTCCCCGTCCCCGATTTCCTCGAAAAGACTTCCGCGCCCGCGTACTACCAGGCCGGTACTCCCGATGGCAGCCGCCCCGGACGCCTTTTCATTGACACCTACAACCCCACGGATCGCGACCTCTATCAAGTCGAAGAAATCGCCTACCACGAAGGATTGCCCGGACATCACCTGCAAATCTCGATTGCCCGCGAGCTCCAGGGTGTTCCTGAATTTCGCAAGTTTGGCGGCTACACTGCATTCGCCGAGGGCTGGGGCCTCTATGCCGAGCGTCTGGGCAAAGACGTCGGCTTCTACCAGGATCCCTATTCTGATTACGGCCGCCTGCAGGGCGACATCTGGCGCGCCATTCGTCTCGTCGTTGACACCGGGGTCCATTCGCAGCACTGGACGCGCCAGCAGATGGTCGATTATTTTCACGACCATTCCGCGATCGACGAAACCAGCATTCAGGCTGAGGTGGATCGCTACATCGCATGGCCTAGCCAGGCTTTGGCCTACAAGATCGGCCAGCTCGAGATTCTCGGACTCCGCGACCGCGCCAAAAAGGAGCTGGGCGCGAAGTTCGACATCCGCGCCTTCCACGACCAGGTCATCGACTCCGGCTCGCTGCCCCTGGACGTGCTCGACGAGCGCATCATGGCGTGGATAGCCGCTCAGAAAGCTGCGGGGAAATAAGCTGTCTTTGGCTGATTTCCAATTTCAATCGATGAACGCATTGGCATAAGTGCGTCGATCGTGCGCCTCTCGAACAACGGGGCAACATACTCCGGGGGTACGAGATCATTCGCTCCGGAGACTTTCCAGCGGGTCGGCGAGCGCTGCGCGGCGGGCCGGGATAAGTGTGGCGACACACCCGGCTACTGCAAGGACGAGTCCTGCGGCGAGAATGGCGAAGGAATTCGCGGTAACCGATCCGTAAAGGAAATGACCAGCAGTGCGCACGGCGAAGATGGAGAGAATGGCTCCGGGCAGGATGCCGGCGAGAAGAATCCGCGCGGTCTGACCGACGATGAGCACCTGGATGTGGCGGCGGCTTGCGCCAAGTGCAAGGCGAATGCCGAACTCGCTCCGGCGCCGCGCCGCACGCGACGACATGACACCATAAAAGCCAATCGCAACCAGCAGCAGCGTCAAGCTCGCATAGATTCCCGCAAGCCGCGCAAGCAGCTTTTCCGTGCCAAGATCCCCGCTCAGCTCAGTTGTCAAAGGCAGGATTTCGCTTACCGGCAAGGAGGGATCAATTTCATACAGCGCGCGACGCACACTCTCCGATAACTGGCGCGGATCACCCACGGCCCGCACTCGAATGTTTACCGGCGCGGGGTTCTGGTTGATGCTCATGTAAACCATCGGCGGAGCCTCACGCTGGGCGCCGTTCACGCGTGCATCGGCCACTTCGCCCACTATCAGAAATTTGTGATCATTCGGTGCCGGCTCGTAACCGATCCATTGCCCAATCGGGTCTGCATCTCCAAAAAGTTGGCGCGCGTACGCACGGCTGATAATTGCTACTCGCTGCGTCTTGTCTGTATCGCTCGAAGTGAAATCGCGCCCCCGCAGAATCGGTATGCCTAGCGTGGGAAAAAAGCCGGGGCCCACATGATCTTCCTGCCCATGCACCTGCGCGTCCGTAAGATCGCCCCGCCCATGCACGTAGAGCGCCGTAATCCAGCCGCAATGAATGCCGCCGCACATCCCCACCGCCGCACTGCGCACGCCGGGCAGCGCCTGCAGGCGATCCTGTATCCGTCTGTAGAGCTCCGGCAGCATCTCGGCATGACCGGTGTACCTCGGCTGATGCAGCTCCGGATGCACAATCAGCACATGCTCGCGATCCATACCCACATCCACAGTCTCCCAGTGCACTAGCGTCGCAGCGAAACATGCCGACATGGTGGAAAGCAGAAGAGAAAGGCTGACCTGCGTAGCGAGCAGAGCATTGGAACGCCAGCGTTGTCCTGCCGTCTGTGAAATTCCCGCAACCTTGGCCCGCGATCCCGCCGTCTGCGCAACGCCGGTACGAATGAAGATGACCGCTGGAAGAATGCTGAAGCACAGCAGCGACACCAGCATGAGTCCTCCGCCGAGCGCTGCCAGAGGCAAGTTCGGATGCAGGTCGAACGTGAAAAGAGAATTGCGGTTGGAAGCCCACTGAGCGAGAATCCCGCTGGCGGCGTGACCCAGCGCCAGCGCGCACAACGAGCCGCCAACAACCAGCAGAGCATCCTCAAGAACAATCTGACCAATAAGCCTGCCGCTGCTTGCTCCGAGTGCCATCCGCACGCTGAGTTCATGCGCACGCGCATGAAGTCGCGCCAGCTGAAGATTTGCAAGATTTAGACAGCCCACCAGGAAAATCGAACATGAAAGCGCCATGAGCAGCATGAGAGGGACCGTAAATTTCTTCCTGATGCCGTTCTCGCTAAGCGGCGCAACTCCAGTCTTCACGCGCAGAAGCGCGGCTTTCACCGCCGGGTCGGCGGTCGCTTCCGCCATCACCTCACGATCGTTGCGAAAAACCAGGTCCCAATGCGCAAGCACCGCGGCGCGGCGTTCTGTCGGAATGCGCGCCGTGAGAAAGAGCCAGAAGATTGTGGGCTGGTTGTACCAGGGCTTGTCGAGCGATACATCATGACCCGGCCCAAGCGAGTCCCACGAAAAAGCAAACGCGCCGGTGCTTTGAAGAGCTAAGGGCAACCAGAGGTCGGGAGCAAATCCAGTTGTATCGCCGAGAAACCTCCGATGCGCCACACCGATCACGACGAATGCGCGGTCATTGAGACGAATGTGCTGGCCCACGGCCTGCTGCGCCGAACCGAACGTCTTCCGCGCAAAATCATAGCGAAGCACTACAGGCCACTCGCTCTGCCCCAGCCGTTCATCTGCCTGCACAAATAACCGCCCCGCTGCCGGAGCAACGCCGAGCCCGCTGAAGTAGTTGTCAGAAACAGGCGCAATCGACGCCTCAATCGATGCCCGGTTGGGCAGCTCCAGCGTGGCGGCCCCTGCATAAGCAGTCGCCATCAGCGGAACATCGGGAGTGGCGTCGCGCAGGCGCTGGTATGCGGGATAAGAAATCGTCCAGCTCTGATCGAACGGGGTACGCGCAGCGTGTATCCTGACAACTTCCTCCGGATGAGGAACAGGCAAATCGGCCAGAATGACCGCATAGAGGAGCTGGAACACCGCAAGATTCGCGCCTATGCCAAAGGCCAGCGTGAGCAGTGCCGTTGCCGTAAATGCAGGAGCACGGCGAAGCTGCCGAAACGCATAACGAGTATCGTGGAGCAGGTTCTCCAACCGCATACGGTTCTCGTACCTGGCTGACTCATTCATCTGGATGTAGAGATCCTACGGCCATGGCTGAAGCCTGTCCACCCCGATAGAGTGCAAGCGTCCTTCGTCTAAATGGCTTACAGCCGGATGTGGGTTAGCGCCATCAGTCAGCGCTCCAGAGTAGTTGACGAATGAGATTGAGTAGGCATCGAAAGGCGGAGAGGACTCCTCGCTCGTCGCGCCGGAGTAGTTTTCGGCAAGAGCGATTCGGACTTGTACCGCTCAAGAAACAAAACACGCAACTAATATCATGTACGCAGACGGAGCCGGCAAATTCTGCCCCGGCTTGCAATCTCCCGGGGCACAAGGAGCACACGAACATGAAGCCAAAGAACACGATCTGTCTCTGGTTCGACAAAGATGCGCTTGAGGCCGCGCGCTTCTACGCCGTCACCTTTCCGGATAGCAAAGTAACAGCAGTTCACGAGGCTCCCGGTGACTATCCGAGTGGCAAGAAGGGAGATGTGCTGACGGTGGAGTTCACCGTGTTGGGCATTCCCTGTCTCGGCCTCAACGGTGGCCCGGCGTTCAAGCAGACTGAAGCGTTTTCATTCCAGATAGCCACGGAAAATCAAGAAGAGACTGATCGCTACTGGAACGCGATCGTGGGCAATGGCGGCACGGAAAGCCAGTGCGGCTGGTGTAAGGACCGCTGGGGCCTTTCCTGGCAGATCACCACGCGCGCGCTAACTGATGCGCTTGCGGCCGGCGGCAGCGAAGCAAGCCGTGCATTTAACGCCATGATGACGATGAGCAAGATCGACGTCGCGACCATCGAGGCGGCGAGGCGAGGCTGACCTGCTCCCGATATACCTATTTACAAAATAGGTATCCGGGCGCTACTATCCCTCCATGGCGAAACACCCAGACGACCGCGATCTCTTTCCGGGCGCACTCGAAATCATGATCCTCAAGTCGCTGCGACTCAAACCCATGCACGGTTACGCGCTGGTCAAACACATTAAGCAAGTCTCCGGTGACCTCCTCCAAGTCGAGGAAGGCTCTCTCTATCCCGCCCTGCAGCGCATGCTGCGTGAGGGCTTGCTTGAGTCAGAGGAAGGAACCTCCGCGAAGGGCCGCCCTACGCGCATCTACAGCGTGACCGAATCGGGCCGCCACCACCTTGAAAAGGAAGTCCAAAGCTTCGAAAAGATGTTCGCCGGCATCACCCGTGTTCTCGCGTCCGACCAGGCATAAGGAGACTCGCGATGCAGCCACTTCCCCGGCTCTTCGGACGCAACCGTCGTTACAGCGACATCGACGTCTCCATCCACGAACACATCCAGGAGCGCGCCGACGAACTTGAGGCCGAAGGCATTCCGCGCAAACAAGCTGAGCAAACCGCCCGTCGCGAATTCGGCAACGTCGCACTTGTCCAGCAGCGCAGTCGCGAACAGTGGCAGTGGCGAGCACTCGAATCTCTCGTCGCCGATCTCAAGTTCACGCTTCGCCGTCTACGCAAAGCGCCCGCATTTGCGATCACGGTCCTGCTCACGCTTGCCATCGGCATCGGCGCCAATACGGCTGTCTTCAGCGTCGTTGATGGCGTGCTCCTGAAACCGCTTCCCTACCCAGGGAGCAATGAGCTTGTGGCCCTCTGGCTGGACGCTCCGGGCGCTCCGGGGCTGGCCAGTTTCCAGGATGGACTTCGCCTTTCTGCCTCAATGTATTTCACCTTCTCTGAGCACAATCACTCGTTTCAATCCCTCGGTGTTTGGGCTCCGAGCACCGCGAATGTGACCGGGATTGCCCAGCCGGAGCAAGCGCATACGCTGATGATCAGCGATGGTGTGCTGCAGACGCTCGGAACTCCTCCGGCGCTTGGAAGTTGGCTGACGCAAGCCGACCAGGATCCGCACGGCGCGAGTCGCGTCCTGCTAAGTTACGGCTTTTGGCAGCGGCGCTTCGGAGGTGATCGCGGCGTAATTGGGCGGAGCATCCAGTTGGATGCGCAGACCGTTGAAATCGCCGGTGTAATGCCGCGGGGTTTCCGGGTCCTCGATCGCGACTTTGACATGCTGGTCCCGTTGCGGCTCGATCGCGGATCGCTCAAGCTTGCAGGCTTCGGATTCAACGGCATCGGCCGCCTCAGGCCTGGCGTCTCGATTGCACAGGCAAATGCGGATGTAAGCCGCTTGATTGAGACCTGGATGCATACCTGGACCAACGGCCCGGGCACGAATCCGTTCTATTACAGGATTTGGAGGATCACACCCGCCTTCCGCCCGCTGAAACAGCAGGTGATCGGCAGTGTCACAAGCGTGCTGTGGGTGGTAATGGCCACGGTCGGATTGGTGATGCTGATTGCGTGTATGAATGTGGCAAACCTGCTGCTGGTACGAGCTGATTCGCGCCGGCATGAATTGTCGATCCGCGCCGCGCTGGGAGCGGGCCGGGCGCGCATTGCACGCGAACTTCTGTTTGAAAGCGTCACGCTCGGAGTAATCGGAGGAGTGCTCGCCCTTGGCGTGGCTGGTGCCGGACTGCGCCTGCTGGTTGCGTTGGGACCCGCAAATCTGCCGCGATTGAGCGAAGTAAAGCTGGATTGGCGCTCGCTTGCTTTCACACTTGCCCTGTCCGTCATCTCCGGACTGCTTTTTGGATCGATTCCCGCTTTGAAATACGCGAGCGCTCGCGCCAGTGCCGCACTCTCCGGCTCCAATCGAACTTCGAGTT
Source organism: Occallatibacter sp. (assembly GCF_049802275.1). NCBI lineage: Bacteria > Pseudomonadati > Acidobacteriota > Terriglobia > Terriglobales > Acidobacteriaceae > Occallatibacter > Occallatibacter sp. Next base: position 35,914 of record NZ_JBARMD010000513.1, read on the forward strand.
CCAGCCGGTCGCACCACCGGTCGCGCAACATTCTCGTGGTTGCACAAGTTGCGGTGGCGCTCGTTCTGCTTGTAAGTGCGTTGCTGATGATTCGAACTTTTGCGGCACTGCGCGATGTCGATCCCGGTTTTAGCGATCCTGCGCAACTTGAAACAATGCGCATCTACATCCCTGAACTTCTGGTTGCCAATCCCATCATGGTGACCCGTATGCAGCACGAAATCGCCGATAAGATCTCCGCGATTCCCGGGGTGACCTCGGTTGGAATTGCCGAAGCCTTGCCGATGGAAGGCATCGATCCAAACTGGGATGAAATCGGTGTCGAGGGTAAGCACTACGAAGGCGGAGAGCCTCCGTTGCGGCTTTTCAATTACGTTTGTCCCGGCTATTTCAACACCATGGGCACTCGCTTCGTTGCGGGACGCGATTTCATCTGGGGTGACCTCTACGATCTGCATCCGTACATCATTGTCTCGGAGAGTTTCGCCCGCGAGAACTGGGGGTCAGCTGCTGCTGCTGTTGGCAAGCGCGCCCGTCAATTCAGCAACATGCCGTGGCAGGAGGTGATCGGGGTAGTGCAGGATGTTCGGCATAATGGGGTAAATGAGAAGGCTCCCGACATCGTCTACTGGCCAGCGATGCTCACCAATCCGTATACGTCGAAACCCACCGTTGATGCTGCACGAGCTATCGCGTTTGCCATCCGCAGCAGGCGCGCTGGAGCGGAGGCTCTCGTGGCGGATATCCAGCAGGCTGTGTGGTCTGTGAATGCAAATGTGCCCGTGGCCACACCCGGGACAATGCAGGACATCTATGCAAAGTCAATGGCAAGGACGTCATTCACTCTGGCCATGCTCGCCATCGCCGGTACCATGGCGCTCGCCCTTGGCATCATCGGCATCTACGGCGTCATCTCTTATGCCGTGGCGCAGCGCACCCGCGAAATCGGCATCCGTCTCGCCCTGGGCGCGCAGAAGAACGAACTCAAGTGGATGTTCGTTCGCTCTGCCCTTACGCTCACCGTGATCGGAGTTGCGATCGGCATTGCCGCTGCGGCGGGACTGACGCAATCCATGAAGTCACTCCTGTTCGGCATCAGTCCGCTCGATCCCCTTACGTATCTGATAGTCCCGCTCGTCCTGGCCGCCGCTGCCGTCCTCGCCAGCTATTTGCCCGCCCGGCGAGCCGCAGGCATCAATCCTGTGGAAGCCTTGAGAGCGGAGTGAGTTCCCAGTTCAGAGTTCGCACAGGCGACTGTGAACTCTCAACTACAACCTTAGAACTTCAAGAAAGACGCTGACCATTCCTGGGGGCTACATCGTTTGGAATGCTGCTCCTCCTTCTTAAGGAACTCACTAAGCGCGTCGCTGCTCATTTTGTCGATGTCGCTGGCTCCCGCAGTAGCCTGCGACAAGTTACTTTCTAGGGTCGAGCTCGATTGTCGAGGACTTGCGCGTTACGTACCCAACCGATGGCGTCCAGCTCACCGAGTCATTTGAGTTTCCGCGGTCGGCATGGACCTCGAAACGGAGCACATCCCCAGCCGCGACCTGGACATTGTC
>NZ_JBARMD010000514.1:0-3082 GCF_049802275.1 Occallatibacter sp.
TCACCGCGCCCGCTAAGTACGCCTGCGGCTTCCTTCTCGTGTCCAAATCGAAACCGCCTCGCGGAGCAAATCGAGCCTCACAATTAGACCTCCTCCGCGCGACGCGCTTCCGATCTTGGATAGCTACAATCCGGCATCTTCCGAAGTACTGCTCTCACTCAAAGATTTGCTGCGAGCCTAATTTGTGGTGTCCACCACAGGAATGTTCCCAGCCAACTGGAGGTTGATCAGGAGGTCGAGGCGGCGATCGACCTGGTACCACAACGCGGTCTTCTTTGCCGAGATGGCCTTTTCGAAAAGCGGCACGTACTTCGAGCGGGCGTCCGTGAACTGCTGGTCGATTGCTGCCGCCCTTTGAATGAAGAGATTCGCCTGGTCATTGGTCATCGTGTCATAGTTCGCCGCATAATCCTTAATCAGCGCCACGCGAGCATCGCCGATCTTGGCAACCTCCGCCGCATATTGGTCATAAATCGGCCAGAACTTCGTGGCTTCGTCCGCCGTCAGGTTCATGTTCTCAGCGGTTATCGCTTTTCTCGCTGATTGAACGTCTTCTCGCAGCATCTTGATGTCCTGGTCAAGGCCTGCAGTTGACGAGGCGCTAGCGCCGGGCGCAGTTTGCGCAGCTTGGGCAAACATCGGTTTGCTGAAAAGCGCCATGGTTCCCAGCAAAGCTAGAGTTACCAGGGTTTTTTGCTTCGACATTTCGGTTCTCCTATCGGGTGTTGATGGTCGTCGGTGCGTAGGCGGCGGCGACGGGCGCCGCGGCGGAGGTCATTGATCACGCGTGGAATTCATGTCCACAATCGGTTATGCATAAGAATGGGAAACCACATGACAAGCAATACCGTTTCGCCCCCATTGCCGGGAACTGTAAGTATTGACAGGGGCCCACTAAAAAGGCCGACTTTTGGCGTTGTGTTGTGCGGCGGAAACGGACGCTGCCGAGCGAAAAACCAGATTGCAAGCTAGCGGAGTATCCGTTGACTAGCTATGCGTCGAACAGCGAGCGCGACCCATTCTCAGCCGATGAAGAACGCGCTCTCCGGCGAAGGGGCTGCATCTGCACCTGCGTCGTTGGTGCAGCTACCGGCGACGCCAGCATCCCTGCAATCTCGCGTAATTCGACACGTGCGCGGCCAATCAGGTCCGCAACTTTCTCGCTTTTCTTCGCGACCTTGGCGGAAGGCGCCTGCGAAGAAGCAACAACTGCGGCCTGTGGCTCCCCGCGTTTAGCTTGTCCCAGGGCCTGGCGTGCACCCGAAAGCGTGTAGCCTTCGCCGTATACCAGCCGCTTGATCTCGACTGCGATCTCTACATCGCGCTTGCGATACAGGCGCTGACCGGTGCCGCTCTTGTTGGGTTTCAGTTGTGGAAACTGCGACTCCCAAAACCGCAGCACGTACGGCTCGACTTTGAGAATGCGCGCTACGTCCCCGATTTTGAAATAAAGACGGTCGGGGATAGTCGGGTTTTCAACGGCGCGCTTCGGGGACGGATGCGATGCCATAGCAAATACAGAAGGCCCGCAGTTTGTGCGGGATCACTGCTTAGACGCAGTATAGGCCACATGTTGCACCTGAAGTGAAGCAAAATAGGCAGCTTCAATGTTTTCTGACCATGATTCTTGTTGAAAATCGGGCCAAAATCGCAACATTCAGCTTGATGAAGGCCTCGAAAGCGACATCCGTGCAGGCGAACCGTGTGGCGCGGCGCGCAAATACTGCACCGGCCAGCTCGCCGTTTCACCCAATGTCGCGGCGGCGTGCAGAGGCCAATAAGGATCGCGCAGCATCTCTCGCGCCAGCAGCACCATGTCCGCTTCGCCGTTAGCGACGATGTCGTTGGCCTGCTTCGCTTCCGTGATCATGCCCACAGCAGCCGTTGGAATTCCGGCCTCTTTGCGAATCCGTGCAGCGAAGGGAACCTGGAATCCCGGACCCACCGGAATCTTAGCGTTCGGAACCTGCCCTCCCGACGAAACGTCCACCAGGTCAACTCCATGTTCGCGCAGCCGCCGCGCCAGTTCCACAGACTCCTCCGGCGTCCATCCACCCTCAGCCCAGTCCGTCGCCGAAATCCGCACAAGCAGCGGCAAGTGATCGGGCCACGCTGCGCGCACCTCATCCGTCACCTCCAGCAGCAGCCGGATGCGATTGTCGAAGCTGCCGCCGTACTGGTCGATGCGCTGGTTAGCCAGTGGCGACAGGAATTCGTGCAGCAGGTATCCGTGCGCCGCGTGGATCTCCACAAAGTCGAACGCTGCCTGATCCGCGCGCCGTGCCGCATCGGCAAACGCGCTGATTACACCGGCGATCTCCGCTTCATCCAGTGCCTTCGGCACCGCATAGTTTGCCGAAAACGCAATCGGACTTGGTGCCAGCGGCTCCCAGCGACCCTCTTCCGGCGTCAGCAGCCGTTCTCCGCCAAAGGGCGCAGTCATGCTGCCTTTACGCCCCGCATGCGCCAGTTGAACTCCAGCCCGCGCCCCCTGCGAGTGAACGAATCGGGCGATCTGCTCGAGCTTCGCAATATGCTCGTCCTTCCAGATACCGAGGTCGTTGATCGATATCCGGCCTTCCGGCGTCACCGCCGCAGCCTCCGTCATCACCAGCCCCGCACCACCCTGCGCGCGGCAGCCCAGGTGCACCAGTTGCCAGTCATTCGCGAACCCGTCAACCGACGAGTACTCGCACATCGGCGAAACGCCAATACGATTAGGAAACACAACAGAACGCAGCTTGAGAGGTGAAAAAAGAGGATGGCTCATAAAGTATTTAGTATTCCGTTCTACTAAGAGATGAGTTTGCGGCTAACTTCGACGCTCAAAATCATTTGGCCGGGTGCCCCAAGTCTCGCTTTTGAACCTGGGTTTGACTCACCTTCGATTCCCTCCCACCCACGCTGTCATCCCGACCGCAGCGCAGCGAAGTGGAGGGATCTGCCCTGAAAATTCAGCGATCAACTGCGACCCCGGAAACCAAGTTCCCGTAGGGAACGCATGAAAATAGCCCAGGGTGGAGCGCAGCGGAACCCTGGGATAGCAGACAAGAAGATTTCAGTCCCGGAGGGACGTCCGAAC
>NZ_JBARMD010000515.1:0-11881 GCF_049802275.1 Occallatibacter sp.
AATTTCTGTTCGATCCCCAGGAACCGGGATTCAGCTCCCGGCGTTCAGCCAAGCCAAATGTATCGAAAGGTACGCGTTGCCGAGTTCAGACTGTTATCCCATCGACGTGGTTCCCGGACTAAGCCGGCTGTTCGTGGACTTCTGCGCCGGTGAGCAAGCGGTTCGTCCGTTTTATGCATCTCTTCCGCGCGAGACGGGCTGGCAGAAGCGATGTCCTCTACCCGACCATTGGAGTGAAGTCGTAGATCTGCTCGCCGGGCAAAATGCATCCCCGGCTGCGGCGCCGGCACTGAATGCACTGCGGGCTGGCGCGGGGACGATCCTTACAGGGCAGCAGGTGGGCCTGCTGGGCGGCCCGCTCTATACGCCGTTCAAGGCCGCAACCGCGTTGGCGCGGGCTCGACAGGCAACGGAAGCGGGACAGCCACACGTGGCCATCTTCTGGCTGGCGACCGAAGACCATGATTTCGCCGAAATCAATCACGTTACATTCCCGTCCAGAAAAGAACTTCTCAAGTTGATCTATGCGAAGACGCCGTCGAATCCCGTCTCGGTTGGCAGCGTAGTGCTCGACGAAACGATCGAGCCGCTCATCGAGCAGGCGTGGGAATTGCTGGGCTCATCCGATGCCATGGATGCCCTGGTGTCGACATACAAGCCTGGACGTACCTTCGGGCAGGCATTTGCGGAGTTCTATTCGAAAGCTTTCGCCGCCCAGGGGCTGCTGGTGCTGGACGCCGCCGGGACCGAGGTGCATCGCCTCGGGACGCCCGTTCTGCGAGCGGCAATCGAACGAGCGGATGAACTGCATGCGGCGCTGCTGGAGCGAATCAAAGCGCTGGAGACGGCGGGATATCATGCACAGGTTACGGTGGCGCCGCAGTCCAGCCTCTTGTTTCTGATTGATGAGCGCAGCGGAGCGCGCATCGCGCTCAAGAGGATGGCGCCAACAGCCGCCGAGCCGAACGGTTTGTGGCAGGCCGGACGTGAGAAGTTCACGACCGCGGATCTGGTGGGCGTGCTGACGGCTGAGCCGGAACGGATTTCCCCCGCGGCGCTGCTGCGGCCCGTGTTTCAGGATTATCTCCTCGGAACCTCGCTGATTGTGGGTGGACCCGCCGAGATTGCGTACTTCGCACAGTCGGCTGTGTTGTACGAGCGCATCCTGGGCAGAACGACAGCGGCGGAGCCAAGACTTTCGGCCACGTTGATTGAGCCCGCGATTGCGGAACTGATTCGGAAGCATGATCTGGGATTGGAGCACATCTTCAAAGAGACCGCGGATTCGCTGGCACAACTTCTGGCTGCACGGGCGATGCCCATCGAAGGCAAGCGCAAGCTTTCCGCGGCGGGAACAGCACTGGATGAGGAACTCGGACCGCTGCTCGAGTACATGAAGGCGATGGACGCGGGTCTGGGACGATCTGCTGAGACGGCTGCGAGCAAGATGCGCTACCAGATGAACCGGCTGCGGCGGCTGGCCGCAAACTTCGAGATGCAGCGGGAGGGTTCGCTCCGACGCCACGCAGATGCTATCGAGCGGGCGCTGAATCCTGGAGGCATTCTGCAGGAGCGCGTGCACGGGGCGGCCTATTACTTCGCACGCCATGGATTCGAGCTGGCAGAGACGTTGACAGTGCTGGCAGCGGATCCCTGTCCGGGACATAAGGCTGTTTGGATGTAGACAGGGATCAGAGATCAAAGATAAGGGACAACTTGAGAGGTTCTTCTCTGGAAGGCTCTTCAGGTTTTGTTCATTGGGCGCTGGAGGAGGGGGCGGTCATCCAGATTCCCACCTCTGACTTGGGTTCCGGTGGGAGTTCTGGCACGGGGCGCGGAGGGCCGGTGAGTCCCCAGCCGGCGCGGCCGTGGTATGTGTCTGCGAACAGCTGATAAGTGCGGCCGCAGCTGGTGCACTGAAAGTTGTGTTCAACCTCTTCGCCGGGCCACTCCGGGTTAAACAGGTCTTGCAGGGAGCAAGTGCTTTCAGTGACGGTGAATGCTCCATCATTTACCGAATTCAAGAGGCGGCGAGCAAGTTCGAGATACTCCCGCGGCTCCTCGAAGCTGAGACTCTCCATGAGCCCTTCGCACTGTGGGCAAGACGCCATCGTATTGAGTGTGCCACCTTGATCGAAGGGAAAGGGCGATGCCGAAGGTGCTACGGTAACAGTGCCCGAAAGGCACTACCAAGTTGCCCCGGCAAGGATCGGATTTGCGGCAATGGAGCGACTTGTATAATTCCCCGCAATGATCGGAGATTGCAATTGAGGCGGATGCTGGCGGTGGCGGCTCTTTGTGGGATCGTGGCTGTAGCGCAGGCGCAAAAAGAACCCTGCGCGATGCCGGGTGAAAGCAGCGCGTTTCTTGGCATCGAAACGATACGCCTGTGGCCTGGAGAAGCTCCGCAGGCCAGGGGAACGGCATGCCAAGACACGCCGACACTGACGATCTTCGATCCGCAACCAGGCCATGAGAACGGATCGGCGGTGGTAGTGTTGCCGGGCGGAGCATATACGCACCTGGCAGCGAATCTGGAAGGCCGGCAGATCGCAGACTGGTTTACTGCGCGGGGGTTCCGTGCATTTGTGCTGAGCTATAGGCTGAGTTCGAACGGGTACCTATTGCCTGTTCCTTTGCTGGATGCGCGGCGGGCGATCCAGACAGTGCGGGCGCGGGCCAGCGATTATCACGTCAACCCCAATCGCATTGTAATGATAGGGTTCTCAGCGGGTGGTCACCTGGCGGCGCTGGCCGCAACGCAACCGGTGGAGGGCAATCCGGACGCCAATGATCCAATTGAGCGCGTATCGAGCAGGCCGGATTTCCTGGTGCTGGGATATCCGTGGATCGGAGCGATCTCAAGCGACACTTCGCATCTCAGCTACTGCAAGCTGTTCAACGTGATGGACAAGTGTGAAGCACTGCGCGTGGCCTATTCTCCAGACTTGTTTGTGACCGCAAAGACGCCGCCAACCTTCTGGTATCACACCGCAAACGATCAAACGGTACCGGTGGAGCAGGGGCTGCGGTTTTATCAGGCACTGATCAAGGCCGGTGTTCCGGCGGAGGGCCACATCTTTGCGAGTGGGCCGCACGGTTCGGGTCTGGGCAAGGGTGATGCTTCGATGGATCAGTGGCCAGGATTGCTGGAGACGTGGCTGCGCGTGCAGGGACTGTTGACCAGAAGTAAGACCGATGCACCCGCATCGATGAAGTAGATTGAGCAGCCCAGGTGCACGCCAGACAGAGTACGATTCAGGCGGACTCGCTGAAAAAGCGCAGGAAAATCGCCAGGGCTTTTAAAAGCCCTGGCGTTTTGCTGCAACGTGGCTAGTTCTGGGGTTGAGAAACTGATCCAGCCGGAGGAGGGGGGCCGCCGGGACCGCCTCCAGGGCCATTGCGGCGCATGTTTTGCTGCATGGTGTCGAACTTCTGCTTCTGCTCATCGGTCAGGATGGCCTTGATGCTGTTGTTGGTGCCCTGGGAGATGGTACGCATCTGCGCGCGACGGTCTTCCTGCGAGAGCGATTCGTTCTGCATGAGCGCCTGCATTTTCTGCTGGCGATCTACAAGCAGAGGCTTGATCTGGCTCTGCTGATCGGTTGTGAGGTTCAGCGCGCTGGTGAGATGGGCCAGTTGCTGGTCGGGGTCCATGCGCATGCCGCGGCCACCGTGGGGCGGTCCGGCTTGATCCTGCATGGGGGGTGGGGGAGGGGTGTCCTGCGCGAAAGCGGCGTTGGCGCCGCCGAGGGCGATAAGGCCCCCGAGTGCGAGAGTTAGGAACTTGAACTGCATTGTGAATCCTCCGATTCTGCTTGGGGGTTCCGGCGTTGCTTGCATCAATAAGCGCCCGTTTCCCTGATGTCTCCCGGCAAAATGCTCGTTGTGCCGGCCAATGTCGTACAGCAGGGTAGACGCGGTTAGATGCCGGCAGGATGAGGGCTGGGGGAGAATAATCGGCTGGCGGAAACGGATGCGCGGCCCTGTGGGAGAAAGCAATCGAGTTCCGGGTCAACTACGGTCTGGCGATGGGTGTGCTGGGTTAAGGTCGCACCGAGACTTCCATGTTCCCGAATCTTCCTGAAGAGTGGTCGCGAATCCCTATCACGAGCGACGCCATATCGGGCAGCAACGGTACAGCCTGGTGCGCTGGAAATCCAGTCGTCTCCAACTGGCTCCAATCTCCTCGTTTCGCTCGTCCGTCGACGTGGATCTCGGCCGTCCCCAGAACTTTGCCCGCGTGGTCGTACTCGACCACGGCGCAATCGATACTCCCCGTACGTTCCTCCTCACCCGAGGAAAATTCCAGGGTGTGAACGTCAACTACGTAATCGAGATGCAGCTTCTTCTCCCCCTTCTTCAGGGTGGCTGTGAACACCACACCCGTGGCGGGAGGCGCCCCTCTGCGCAAGGCTCGGGTGAAATCGTCCACGCTAGTCAGAGGCGGCGGCGGATCCACCGCATAATACCCGGTGCGATGACTCAGCGAAATCCCCTTCCTGTCCAACGAGATGTTGATTTTCCGATATCCGCCATCCCACTTCTTGTCCGCCGGGGTATATGTCACCGTATAGTAGCTTTGACTCTTCTCAAAAGCATCCTTTAGCATGCCGTCGATATCGTTCCGGTTGTATTCCGCAATCCCTCCCGTCTCTCTCGCAATTTGAATCTCTTGCAGAATTTCCTCGTTCTGCGTTGTTGCAAAATCCTGCATGTCGGATACCAATGCATGAGCGCCGGCGGAACCCACATACAAGCCGCTGTTGTGGGTGGCATCCTCCATTCCCGGATAGTCTCCCAGAACACCGCGAAGATCGATCGGGAAGATCGACACATGCGCCAGTTGCATCTCCTGATCGAGCGCCGTCTGCGCCCCTCCATTATTGGTGTTCTTGAGATTCTTGCTCGATTGGGCTCCTCTCTCAACATTATGAGGTGCACTGACCAGCGGGAATCCCGTCGAAAGCCAGAAGACATTCTTCCGCCCGGGATAGCTGCCGAGCCACTGAGTCAAATAGGACAATTGCGAGATCGTCGTATTCACCCTCTGATCCAATCGGTCCTGTCCTTCGCTCGCGAGCCGAGTGTTCAAAGCTGCCCCTTTATCGGGCATCTTTGCTTCAATGTGGTTCAAGATAGCCTGGTCGTCAGGGTTGTACTCGTCCGTCAGCATGGGCTTTTGGGGATTTGCGGCGCCCGCCGCCAAAATTCTGTTGATTCCGCCCACCCCTGCTTGAAACGTCGTCAGCACGCGCAAGTCTCTCCCCATAAGGGCCAATGCCACCGGCTGATCCGCAGGCAAAGTCTTTATGAACTGCCAAAGCTGCGTTCGCGCTTTCGACTGATTCTCAGCGGAAGCGTTCACGCCGTCCAGCAGGATCAAATTCCAGACTGCCTCGCCATCAACGGGCCGATTACTCAGACGGGTGCTTTCTGCGGCCAATCCGGTATTCGCACTGCGCGGCGCGACAGAGGAGTGTGCAACCTCCGCTCCTCCGGCTTTGCCGGGGACTGGGGAATCAACGCGGAGATGTCCCTCGGCATGCAGCACCTTCTGCGCTACCCCATTTTCCGTGACGGTAAAGTCCCCTGGCTTCAGGTCGCGGATGACCTGGCCATCTTTGCCCGTCACCAGCACATCGATCGAAACCAGCCGCACCTCCTGGCGCAGGGTTACAATCGGCACATTTGTGGCCTCTTGTCCGCAGGCTATTCCGGCAATCAGCAACAACGAACCAGCACTCAATTTCACTGCAGGTCTCGAATGGGCCGACATGGCAAACACCTCCTGCCTGCCAACATGCTATAGCGCGTGGCAATAGAGGTGCAGATCGTGCGTGTGCCTCAGATGCCCCGGGTTTTTAAGGCTCCGTCCCCATCGCCGCCGAGCCGGGCTACTTGGGGGAACTTGAGATTGCAGAGCTTCAATCTTTTGTTGGAGTTCTTCGGGGCAATACTCGGCATTCTCCGCGCGCCGCTCTGCGGAACTCAGGGACTGACTGTTAGTCTTGGGCGGTTGATCGTGTGGGTTTTTGAGTGGCCCACGCCTATCTCCTTCGCTTTTTCTTTGCCTGAGATGCGACACACGATTGACGTGTTGCACAGGTCTTTGGAGGGAAGAGGAAAGCCAGGGGGTGAGCCGACGGACGGAGGTTTGCTTGGGGTTGCGGCAAAGAATTCGAGCCGGGGGAAGAAGAAATTTTGCCCCCAAAAAATTAGAGGCGGGCGCGTCGGCTTCGAGAGTGGAAGGATTCCCGGAACCGACTGCCCGCTGGACCCTGAACCGGGTCTAGGTGGTATGTTTAGTTTAGGCCTGTTGCAACGGAAAGCAAGTTCTTTTTTGGTCTATATTCCCGTTTCGTGACAGCTGTCACAGGACCCTCTCACATAGCGCCGAGGTGCGTTGACCGTGGGGGTTTGCCCCTGATACAAAAAGGTGTTCTAGAGCATTTTCCTGAATCTGTTGTGAAACCAAAATCCTGCATGGTTGTCGCTTCCTGCCGGTAGTGCCAACTCAGCCGTATCTGGTCACGATGCTTGATCAGGAAAATGTGAAACCCGCGATGGAAGTACCCGTCTGCCTGAGTTAACCGATTACAAACATGGATGAAATTCTTCAACAACTCGGTGCGCTTCTGCTCGGCGCAATTCCCACAATTCTGCTCTTCGTGGTGCTGGTCGCGGCTTATCAGACTCTGGTGCAGGGGCCACTGAACAAGACGCTTGCAGAGCGCCGGGCCAAGACCGAGGGCGCCGTTGAAAATGCCCACAAGGCGATCGCCCAGGCAGAGGCCAAAGCGGCCGAGTATGCCGACAAATTACGCCAGGCGCGCGCCGAGATCTTCAAGATGCGGGAGCAAAGAGCTAAGCAGCGAAATGCCGAGCGTGAATCCGCGTTGGACGCTGCGCGCAAGGCCGCCGGAGTCAAGGTGGGCGAGGCGAAAGCCGCGTTGGATGGCGAGGCCGAGCGCGCCAGGCAGACAATCCATGGTTCGGCCGGGGAACTGGCAAATCAAGTGGTTCGTGCGGTGCTTCCAGTGGCTGCAGGGAGTTCCCGTTGAAACAGAACGTGCCGCAATCCCGCGTTTCTATCCGGTTGTTGGGGCTGACGTTGTTGGGGATGCTTACCCTGGCGACAGCGGTCGCGCCGTTTCATGTACTGGCGCAGCAGAGCCCCGAGCCTCCGGCTCAACCCACCGTCGAATCGACGACTCAGGAATCCCAGAATCCGCCGAAAACAGAAGCGGCAAAGACCGAGGAGCAGGAGAACGACCAGTACCGGCATGCGTCGGTGGTGCAGTCGCTGGCCCGGTTTATGCACGTGGAGGTAGAGACGGCTGCGCGGATGTTCGAGATATTCAACGTCAGCGTGGTGGTGCTCGGCATCGTGATTCCCCTGATTCGGATCATGCCGAAGCTGCTGCGCAAGCGGTCGGAAAAGATCAGGGCCGATATTGAAGTCGCACGGAGGACGACCGAGGACGCCAACACGCGGCTCGGTGCCGTGGAGGCGAAGCTTGCGAGCCTTGACCAGGAGATTGCGAAATTCCGCACCGAAGTGGAGCAGCAGATCGCCCAGGATGAGCAGCGCGGCAAGGCTGCTCTCGAAGAAGAGAGGGCGCGAATCGTCGCCTCGGCGGAGCAGGAGATCGGCGTAGCCGCGGCCCAGGCCACGCGTTCGCTCCGGCACTTCGCAGCCGACCTCGCAATCGATCAGGCGGTAAGGAAGCTGGTCCTGACACCGGAAACAGATCGTGCGCTGATTGCAGAGTTTGTGAATGAAACGGGTCATGATGGAATGCAGGGCGGAGGGAAGAACTGATGGCCGCAGCATTCGCTTCACGATACGCGCGCGCGTTCGCCGATGTTGTGGCTTCGGCTCATCTGGATGCGGCGGCGCTGGATGGGCAGTTCAAAGATTTCCTCGGCACATGGGATGGCAGCAAGGATCTGCGTGAGCTGTTCATCAATCCTGCAGTTCCGGCCACGCAAAAGGTCTCCATCCTCGACAAGCTGAACGCGAAGATGGGATTGCAGCGCGAGTTGCGCAACCTGATTGCGGTGCTGATCAACAACGACCGCATCGGCGAAGTTCACGAAGTAGCCGAAGCGTGGCGCGCGGAGATGCAGGAGCGTCTGGGAATTCGTCAGGCGGAGATTGTGACGGCGAGGGAATTAGGCCCTCAGGAGCGCGCGGAGTTGGTGGCCGGAGTGGGCAAACTGGCGGGATCGCGCATCGAGCCGACATTCAAGCTCGACGAGTCGATCATCGGCGGTACGGTTGTGCGAATTGGATCGACGGTGTACGACGGATCGGTTCGCGGGCGGCTGGAAAGATTGAAAGAAGCGTTGATTGCAGGATAGCTTCGAGCCGCTAGCTTCTAGCTGCCAGCTCGGGACTGCAGAAATTAGCGTTTGAGAATTTTGAGGTCAGTGAAATTCGGCTAGATGCTAGCGGCTAGAAGCTAGCAGCTGGCGAAAAGTGGTTAACCGCCACTGAGAAGGATAGGAAGAGCGGAAATGGCTCAGATCAAGGCAGACGAGATTACGCAACTACTTCGCGAGCAGATCGCGAATTACGACTCCAAGGTCCAGGTGGACGAGGTCGGCACGATCACTTCGCTCGGCGACGGTATCGCCCGCATTCACGGGCTCGACAAGGTCATGGCCGGCGAGCTGCTTGCTTTTCCGCATGGCATCGCGGGACTCGCACTCTCACTCGAAGAGGACCAGGTGGGCGCCGTCATTCTGGGCGACTACACGGAGCTTCGCGAGGGCGAAGAGGTGAAGCGTACCGGCAAGATTTTGAGCGTACCGGTGGGCGAAGGCATGATTGGCCGCGTGGTAAATGCTCTCGGTGTGCCGATTGACGACAAGGGACCGATCGCGTCCACTGAGTCGCTGCCCGTGGAGCGGCTAGCCCCCGGCATCATCGACCGCCAGGGAGTGCGCGAGCCCATGGCCACCGGACTCAAGGCGATCGACGCGATGATTCCCATCGGCCGCGGACAGCGCGAGCTGATCATCGGCGATCGCCAGACGGGCAAAACCGCGGTTCTGCTTGACACCATTATCAACAACGCCAAGAACGACCTGATCTGCATTTACTGCGCCATCGGACAAAAGCGTTCCTCGATCGCTCAAGTCGTCCAGACGCTGACCGAAGCCGGAGCCATGGGTCACACCATCATCGTGGCCGCCTCCGCGTCAGAGCCTGCGCCGATGCTTTATCTCGCTCCGTACGCCGCAACCTCCATCGGCGAATACTTCCGCGACAACGGCAAGCATGCGCTGGTGATGTACGACGATCTTTCGAAGCATGCAATGGCGTACCGCGAAATCTCGCTTCTGCTGCGCCGCCCACCGGGCCGCGAAGCGTATCCCGGCGATGTGTTCTATCTCCATTCACGGCTTCTGGAGCGCTCGTCGAAGATGAGTGCGAAGAAGGGCGGCGGCTCGCTTACCGCGCTGCCGGTGATTGAAACCCAGGCGGGCGACGTTTCGGCGTACATTCCGACCAACGTGATTTCAATTACTGACGGCCAGATCTTTTTGGAAACCGATCTGTTCAACTCCGGCGTACGTCCGGCGGTGAACGTGGGGCTTTCGGTTTCGCGCGTGGGATTCTCGGCGGCCATCAAGGCAGTGAAGCAGGTGGGTTCAACACTGAAGCTCGATCTGGCGCAGTATCGCGAACTGGCGGCATTCGCGCAGTTTGGATCGGATCTCGATCCGCTGACGCAGAAGCAGTTGAATCGCGGTCAGCGGCTGACCGAACTGCTCAAGCAGCCCCAGTTCCAGCCCCTTACCTGGCAGCAGATGGTGGTGATCCTGTTCTCGGGCACGCAGGGATATCTGGACGATCTGAATGTTACGGATATTCGCGCATTCGAGGATGGAATTTACAAGTATTTCGATTCGGCGCAGAGCGCGCTGATGGAAGACCTGACCAAGAAGAAGTCGCTGGACGATGATCTCCGCAACCGGCTGCACGCGGCGATCAAGGAGTACAAGGCGAATTTCGTAGCGGATCTGCAGGCAGCAAAGGCGTAAAAGCAGCTTCTAGCTACTAGCTTCCAGCTACTAGCTAGAAACGGGCAAGCGAGAAGCTAGTGGCTAGGAGCTAGCAGCTGATTTATGGCAAACGTACTCGATCTACGGCGACGGATACGCAGCGTGAAGAACACGCGGCAGATCACCAAGGCCATGAAGATGGTCTCGGCTGCGAAGCTGCGTCGCGCGCAGGAGCGGGCGCTGGCAGCACGGCCTTACGCCAAGATGATCACCAGCGTGCTGGAGTCGCTGACGCGGCGCGTCGATATCTTCGACGAAGATACCGGCAATTTGCGTCATCCGCTGTTTGCCACGCGGCCGGAGAAGCGTGTACTGATCGTGGTCATCAGCGGCGACAAGGGCTTCGCGGGCGCATTCAACGCGAACATCACCAAGACGGCATTCCAGTTCATCACCGGCAACACCGACAGGGAAATCGATATAGAAGCGATCGGCCGCAAAGGACGCGACCTGATGCGACGGAAGTTTCCGATTGCGACTTACACCGAACAGACAGACGATTACGGCAACAAGCGCGAAGTTCGCAACGAGCGCAAGGGAAAAGTCGAAATCACCGGCGACCATCCGGGGATGCTGCTGAAACTCGAAGCGCACCGGGTGTTTGAGCTGGCGCAGAGCATCATTTCCCGCTATGTGCACGAAGAGATCGACGCCGCCTACATCGTCTACAACGAATTCAAGTCGGTAATTTCGCAGCGACTGGTTGTCGAGCGTCTGCTGCCTATTCTCAAGATCGGCAAGCCGCAGATTGAAGGCGCCGTCGAGCAGACTGAAGAAGAGCGCGAGCGGGCTGCACATGCGGCATTGAGCGCGGGTATCACGCTTGAGGAAGCGGACACCGAAGAAGCTGACGAGGAATCGAAGAAGTTCGGCACGGCGAATGTGGACTACATATACGAGCAGTCGCCTGAGGAATTGTTCAACGGGCTGCTGCCGCAGTACATTTCGGCGATGCTGTTTCACGCGATGTCGGAATCGGTGGCGGCCGAGCACGCGGCGCGTATGACGGCGATGGATTCGGCGACCAACAATGCATCGGATATGATCGATGCCTACACGCTGGAGATGAATCGCGTGCGGCAGGCGGCGATCACCAAGGAAATTATCGAGATTGTTTCAGGAGCGGCGGCGGTGTAAAGGCGAGCTACCAGCTTCTAGCCACTAGCTCCTGGCTGTTTTCGTGGCAGATTTACAACGAGAAAGAATCAGATGGCAGCGAGGCTTCCGACAAGCAAAAGCTAGGAGCTGGAAGCTAGCAGCTAGAAGCTGAAAAGAAGGCAAAGCAAATGGCAGAGAACATTGGCAAGGTAATTCAGATTTCCGGTCCCGCGGTGGACGTGCAGTTTGAAGAAGCGACGATGCCGCCGATTTATCAGGCGCTGCGCGTGACCAGCGACGGCTTCAACGTGCCCTCACCGATTTCGGTCATTCTCGAGGTCCAGCAGCACCTGGGCGAGGGGCGCGTGCGCACGGTTGCCATGGAAGCGACCGACGGCATGGTGCGCGGCATGAAGGCTATCGATCAGGGTGGCCCGATTCGCGTTCCAGTGGGCAAGGAGACGCTTGGCCGCGTGATCAACGTGATCGGCGAGCCAGTGGACGAGCTGGGACCGATCGGCGAGAAGACGCGCATGCCGATTCACCGTCCGGCTCCGCTGTTTGACGAGCAGTCGACGCACGAAGAGATGTTCGAGACCGGCATCAAGGTCATCGATCTGATCCAGCCGTTTTTGAAAGGCGGAAAGATCGGCCTCTTCGGCGGCGCGGGCGTGGGCAAGACCGTCGTCATCATGGAACTCATCAA
>NZ_JBARMD010000516.1:0-5085 GCF_049802275.1 Occallatibacter sp.
GTGCCGTCTTGAGCACCTGCATAGGGCCGCCTTGCGGTGACGCCGACTTCAAGGCCGGCACGCCGCAGGCGCAATGCGGCCACGCGGGCTTCTGTGCCGACTGTGTCGGGGACGTCGACCTTCTGCGGACCCAGGCTTTCGGCAACGCGCACATGCCATTCGCGACGCACGACGGAGCCCGGCGGGGGCGATTGCGAAAGGATGTGTCCCGCGGCAACATCGGCGGAGTAATAGCGATTGTCGACATCAAGGTTAAGACCCATGCCGGCGGCCTGGCTGCGCGCTTCGGCAACGGTCATCCCTTTCAGCGTGGGGATTTTGACTTCGGCGCCATGGATGGCAAAGTGCATCGTGGTGATGGCGGAGAGCAGTCCTGCTGCGATGAGCAGCATGACCACCGATGCCATGCGGAAGAAGCGGGCGAGGAAGCTTCTGCTCATGGCTCCGGTTCTCCGTCGGGGTAGACGATCTCGTAGTCGATGGTCGCGGCTTTCTCCAGCATTTTCGAGACGGAGCAATACTTGTTTTTGGAGAGTGAAACGGCGTCTTCAACAGCCTTGCGGCTTAGCTTTCCGCGGACGGCATAGGTGAGCTTGATGTGGGTGAAGACGCGGGGTGGTGCAGGAGCCTGGGTGCCGATTGCAGACACCCGAAGACCGGTGATCGGCTGGCGTTTCTTCTTGAGGATGCCGAGTACGTCGACCGAAGTGCAACTGCACAACGCCATCAACACGGCTTCCATTGGGCTTGGCCCGTGCGTATGAGCGGAGCCGCCATCAAAGGTGATGGTATTGCCGTTCTCTGCGACTCCCTCAAAGACCTCATCTTCTTTCCAATTACTATGCGCGATCAAAACTCCGACCTCCTGCGACCCTGGTTCCATTATCCGGCATTCGAGTTGAAGGCGTCAGGGCCAGGGGTCAGCGGAACGCGATCTGGGCGCAACGCGTAATCAGCAAATACGCTGCCAGGATCAGGAGCGCCAGGCCGGTGCTGAGACTGCTTGCGATGGCCGGGCTGAGGCGGCCATCCCTGGCTTGCTTTCGAATGAGAAGCAGGAAGAGGTACCCTCCGAATGCCGGAATCCACGCAAGGAACGGCAGGTCATATCCCCGTGTTCGATGAAAGATTGGAGCCGTACGAAACCACAAGCCCCAGATCATGAATGCCTCAGCGAGAAACATGCACAACAGCGAAGCTACAAACAACGTCTTAGGCAGGTCGAATGTCGATCTGGCTCTGACCGGAAGAAAACTGGGCATCCACCATCCCTCCAGTGATGCTTTTATGGACGGAGGACGCCGGGGGCTGGTTGCGCTTGTACTGGGCTCGAAGCTGGTCAGCGCGTGTTGTCTGTCATCGGCTCGGGATGAATCGTAACGCGGTGAACTTCGGGACACTCGAGCTTGAAGCGGTCTTCGAGCGCGGTGATGACCTCATGAACGCGATGCATCGCCAAGTCGTCAGGTAGAGTGCAATGGCAGGATAGGGTAATGTGTTCTGCTGTGCGCCCTACCAGGATCTGGTGCACATCGACAATCTCCTCATAATGGGCGGCTGCGTCTCGAAGTGCCTTCTCGATCCTGCGATCCTCTTCGACCATTTCCTCGGGTTGCTCGATGGTGGCGGGTTCGCTTTCGATGTGTGTGAGGACCGAATCGATTTCAGGTGTTTCGCGCAGGATTTCGGCTTCGAGGCCGCTCACGAAGCTGTGTGCCTCAATCAGAGGCAAGTTTTCGTCCAGTTCGACGTGAAGCTCGACATGCAGTTTGCCGTGATGCGATTGCACGCTGAGATCGTGCACAGCGACATTATTTCTTGCTGCAACTGCTCGCACGCGGTCAAAGATGCTTTCGGCCCTTGCCTGGCGCGGGACGGTGTGAATGACGACGTCCGCAGTTGGAAGCGCGCGATGCACGGCCTCGGTGGCGGCGCGAACCAGTTCGCCGGTGTGCTCAAAAGTGTAGCTGCGAGGCAGTGCGAGCGTGAGGTCGGCAAAGTAGTTTGGTCCTGAGCGACGCACTCGTGCCTGTTCGACAGCCAGCACGCCGGGCACCTGCTC
The DNA here is from genome assembly GCF_049802275.1 of Occallatibacter sp. Classification (NCBI taxonomy): domain Bacteria; kingdom Pseudomonadati; phylum Acidobacteriota; class Terriglobia; order Terriglobales; family Acidobacteriaceae; genus Occallatibacter; species Occallatibacter sp. The sequence goes on from NZ_JBARMD010000516.1 coordinate 2,063, forward strand.
GGCTTCGCGAATTACCCGCATACGGGTCTCTACGGGAATCTGATCCATGAGGACACCCACGGCTTCGCGCGTCAGCTGCGCGGTGATGCGAATAATCATGAGAGACACAAAGATGGCGGCGACGGGGTCAGCATAACGCAGCCAGTCAATGTGGAAAGCAACGCCTACCCAGGTAGCCAACAACCCCAGAAGCACCGCGAGAGAAGCCCAGATATCCGAGGCGAAATGAAACGCATCGGTGGCGAGCGCAGGCGAACCAGTTTGCTCGGCTACGCGGCGCAGTTCCCGTGAGCGCCAGAAGTCAACCGCGATTGAAGTCAGCAATACGAGCACGGGCCACACCGAGTAGCGGAGCTCAAAGGTGTTATGCCTGATCCGCCGAATGGCCTCCCAGATGATCCACGCGCAGGAGATGGCCATGAGACCGGCTTCGAAAAAAGCGGAGAGGTTTTCGACTTTTCCGTGGCCGTAGGTGTGGTCCTCGTCGGCCGGTTTATCCGAAACGCGAACGGAGAAGAAAGTAATACCTGATCCCGCCAGGTCCAGTCCCGAGTGAGCCGCGTCCGACAAGACTCCCAACGACCCGGAAATCAGACCCGCCGCGATCTTCAGAGCGGTCATGCAACTGGCCGCTAGCATCGATTGCAGCGCCACGCGCCGCTTCATGGCCGAGTTTTGTGCCTGATCAGAGAGCGCCGGGCGTAGTGCGGTGGAGTTCATCGCGACTCCAAGAGTACAGGCGAGCGTACCGCCGTGTACAACCCGGCGATTCCAAAGGTGTAAGGCTGCCATCTGCAGTCGGAATACCCGGTTTTCTGCATCATGGCGAGCAATTCGGGCGGAGCAGGAAATGCGCCGACGGAGGCCGGTAGATAGCTATATGGACCGTCTTTTCCGCAAATCATGCGCCCGATCGCCGGCAACACGCGGTGAAAGTAGAGCGCGTATATCTTGCCGATCAGGCCGCCGGGTTCGCTGAACTCGAGGATGCCAAGCTGACCACCGGGTTTCAGCACGCGATGGAACTCGCGCAGGCCGTCTTCGTAATTGGCCAGATTGCGGAAACCAAACGAGGTGACAACCAGATCGAGTGATTCCGAGCGAACCGGGAGATGCAGTGCGTCGGCCTCGAGAGCAATTGCAACGGAGCGGGTGGATTTGGTTGCGCCGAATTTCTGCGCACCTCGACGCAACATGCCATGCGCAAAATCTGCTGCGATGATGGGCCGTGCAGCCTCGGTGCGATGCTTCAACAGGGCCATGGTCAAGTCGCCAGTACCGCAGCAGATGTCCAGCACGGCCGCGTTCGGATTGGCCAGCACGGTGCGAAACCTCGATGCGGTGCGGCGCCACCACAGGCGGTCGATATTCGCGGAGAGTACGTGATTGAGCAAGTCGTAGCGCGGAGCGATGGTGTTGAACATCTGCTGCACGGCTTCGGCTGCTCGTGTCTCGTCCTGAACACCCATCGGCTTGGCGCCGCTAGTCGGCATGGCGTCTATCTACCCATCCCGAGCTTCAGTTCAGACTTGTCAAGCTCTTGAACCTGGTCGCGATAAAACTGTTCCAGACTTACCCCACACCAGGGGCAGTAATTCAGCTGCAACTCAGAAACGGCAGACATTGGAGACTCAGTAAATGGAGGAAGCGCGTCGGGATCGAGTGCGCGATGTTGAAGAACGAATACGAAGCCGTCAGGGTATCGGGCTGTGAATACGCCGAATTCGCGCAGTCCGGAGTTCTGGTGCAATCCCTCGATGCCGCGGCAGCAGAATTTCATGCTCATCCCTCCAAGAATTACGCGCGCGGCTCTTTGGCTTGCGAAAGCATATAGCTGACCGCGGCTTGAAGTTCCGAGGCCTGAAGGTCTTCGATTATACCGGCGTCGCCAATGCCGATCGGAAGGACGAATCGCCGAACTCCGCCGACATTCTTTTTGTCGCTGCCGGTCGCCGCAATCAGTTTGGGTGCGCGCAGCTTGAGCGCCGGCAGAGGACCGTACCGATGAACGAGGTTCTCAAGACGCGCCGCTTGCGGTCCGGTGATACTGCGGCGTCGATGGGCTACATATAAGGCTGCAATCATGCCCCAGCCCACTGCCTCGCCGTGCAGCAAGGATTTGTATCGTGTCGCCTGTTCGATGGCGTGGCCGACAGTGTGGCCGAGATTCAGGATCATGCGCAGGCCGTTCTCACGCTCATCCCGATTTACCACTCCAGCTTTCATGCGGATCGATGCAGCGATTACCTTTTCGAGTGCCTTCGGATCGCGGCCAAGCACTTCGTCTGCATGCTCCTCCATGAAGCGCACCAGGGAGCGATCGCGGATGATGCCTGCTTTGACGCTCTCCATGAGGCCCGCGCGCAGTTCGCGGTCGGGCAGTGTGCCGAGCACATCGATGTCGGCGAAGACAGCAACAGGATGATGAAAGCTGCCCACGAGGTTTTTGCCCTCGGGAAGATTGACGCCGGTTTTGCCACCCACGGATGAATCAACCTGGGCGAGGAACGTTGTGGGCACCTGCACGTAGCGCATTCCGCGCATGAAGATCGCGGCAAGGAATCCGCCAATGTCGCCCACAATTCCGCCGCCAAAGGCGATCAGCAGCGAGCCGCGATCGCCCCCCGCCGTGACCATCTGGCGCAACAGGCGATCGACACTCTGCATGGTTTTGTGTTTTTCGCCTGTGGACAGAAAGAGGGTGACGGGAGGTTCGGAAAATGACTTGAGAAAGAGGTCGCCCCACAACGCCCAGATCTCGGGAGATGTCAGCACAAATACGCGGGGCGGCAATTTTCCAGCTATACGTTGAATGCGTGGCGCGAGCGAGCCGATCAGTCCGCTGCCGGTGATTACGTCGTATTTTGCCGAAGGTGTATCAACTCGAATGGTTTGCACGTTGCTTCCATCTTAACGGAGCCAAGTGCATGAGCTCTCGGCTTCAAGATCGAGTACGCCTGTTGGTAAACTGGTAAACATGCGTATTGGTGTTGATTTTGGAACGACTCGCGTTGTAGTTGCGG
>NZ_JBARMD010000517.1:0-2274 GCF_049802275.1 Occallatibacter sp.
GCGTAAGCGAGTTGATTCGGGTCGATGTCTACCGCCGTCACGCGATGCCCGGCAGCTGCAAGAGCGCGTGCCGTATACCCGGCTCCGCTGATGGCGAAAACCCGGCTCTGCGGTTTGAAGGCGCGCAACTCGATGCCGCAGTCCTCATAGGTCTGCCCAAAAATGAGCGGATGAGCCTGAACACGGAACGGGCCACTCCGCCACGGGGTTGAGACAGTTTCACGCCTGTGAAACATGGGGGCTATCCTCCGCTGCAATCCAAATCAAAACCAGGAAAGCCAGGTTCTGCACGATCATGCCCCCAGGGTCGGGAATCAGGTGCCTCGCCCAGATCGTTCCACCTGCGTTCATAGCGACGAGCAGCACAGTCTGCACTAGGGCCGCCTGGCGCATTCGCTGCCCAGACAAGACCCACGCGGCGATACCGCATTCGGCTAGGCCCAAGGCGATCAGTGCCGCTCTAGCCGCCCCAGGGCCAATGAAGGGTACCGATGCAATCACATCCGCGTGCCGGGGCACACCGCCCAGAAGCTTGCACCACAAGCCTTCGTACAACCAGACAATTGCGATTGAGGCGCGAATCAGTTTTGGATCAGGCCTCATTTGGAGTGTCATCGCCTTGTCCTCCTTCGGCCAGAACGATCAGATCTACAATCTTCGAGCGCAGCGGTTTCAACAGCGCGAATCCAGAAATCTTCAAACCGCTGACCAGAAGCGCGAGGCTCTTTTTGCGCAACATCCGCGTTTGCCACTGACCTGGAGAGCGATCGTAGATCCAATACAGAATCAGGCCCATTTGATATAGCCACAGCAACTTCGGCAGATGCGGCGCAAGTTCCTTCGGAACCCGTACATCCCGGGACTCGTCAATCATTCGGGCAAAGTACGCCTCATCGCGTTCCCGAATATGCCTCGTTGCCTCGCTGAACGGTGACAGACGGTTCTGCGGGTCAGCCGAGTGCCCCAGCAGTGCGCCGAGGAAGGTGCGATTCGGCTCGAAGTATTCAAACTTCACCGCCATCAGGGCCTCCACCTTTTCCTCGAAATGGCTCGCGCCGGCGAGAGCGGCTTCCATTCTGGGGGTCATTGCCTCAGTGGCCCGCTCATAGAACGCCATCACCAGGTCTTCCTTCGACTGAAAATAGTAGTAAGCCGATCCCAGTGACACACCAGCCGCGGCTGCGATCCCGCGCATCGTGGTTTCCTCAAATCCCTGGTGTCGGAAGAGGTCCAGTGCGACGTCGAGGATGCGGGCGCGAGTGACTTCGGATTTCTTGATCGAGGTGGCTGTTGTCATTGTTTTGAACGTGTTCGAAAATAGAATGCCTCGAGCAGTTCGGCATGTCAAGGATTATTTGAACGCGTTCATTTTTGGACTAGGGCTGATCTGGGCCTGGGCTCGCGGTCGCTACTACACCCCTAAACGATAGTATTAGCACCCAATTAGGCACCCAATTACACCCAATTCGGTGTTAGCGGGAGTACCAGGTGCATTCAATTCAACATTCATTTTATTTGAATATTGTATAATCTGACCATGTTGAGGCCGCTCGATATCGTTGTCATGCTCAAGCTTTCGCTGGAGAACAGCGAACGGCCTCCGTACCTGCGCCTGGCGAACGAACTCCATCTCTATCCGTCAGAGGTCTACGCTTCGGTGAAACGTGCGCGGGCGTCGCACCTCGTTCAAGGCCCGGAACTCGGAGATCGCCTGAACCGCTCCTCCCTGCTCGAATTCCTGATTCATGGAGTTCGATATGCTTTTCCTGCCGAGACCGGCGCGCCGACCCGAGGGGTTCCAACGAGCTATGCCGCTCTTCCACTTTCGAAAACCATTTCTGATGCCGGCGAGTTGCCGCCAGTCTGGCCATACGCGGATGGGAAGGTTCGTGGATACAGCTTTGCGCCCCTCCACAAGAATGTCCCGGAAGCTGCATTGGAAGATGAGCGGCTCTATGAATTGCTGGCCCTGGTGGACGCTCTCCGTAATGGGCGGGCCAGAGAACGAAACCTGGCGAGTCAGGAGCTGACGCGAAGGTTGGAGATGCCCACCAATGCCAAATCCTAATCTTGAACTGCTGGAACTGGCGGCTGACAGATTACGCCAGCTCCTCCCGGAAATTGTCTTTGTCGGCGGCTGCGCAACCGGTTTGCTGATCGACGATCCGGCCGCCGCACCTGTGCGCGGAACCTACGACGTGGACGTTATCGCGGAGATTGCTTCCTACGCCGAGTACACCGTCTTTTCCGAGCGGCTTCGCGCTCTCGGATTCA
>NZ_JBARMD010000518.1:0-6223 GCF_049802275.1 Occallatibacter sp.
AAAACTGTGTGCCGGAGCCTATGTGATAGTAGGCGCCGTTGGGAGGCAGGTCTGGCTCCGTTTCGTCGGCCCAGATTGAGTCGAAGCCTTTGCTGAGGATGTTGTCGCGGATGGTGGTCCAGTACCAAACGGCGGCGTCGGGGTTGGTGGTGTCGATGTCGGAACCGGCGCGGTCGTAGGGGAGGCCGTTGATGGGCTTTCCGTCGGCAGTGTGGATGAGCCATCCGTTCTTTTCGAGTTCAGCATAGAAGCGGCTCTCAGGAGTGAAGCGTGGCCAGAGGCTGATCATGGTTTCGAAACCCATCTCGTGAAGCTGCTTGTTCATCGCGACTGGGTCGGGCCAGAATTTCGGGTCCATATCCATCTGGCCCATCTTCGTGTAGTAGAACCAGTCGACCACCATGACGTCGGCGGGGAGATGGCGGTCGCGATATCCCTTCGCAACGGACAGAACTTCATCCTGGCTGGTGTAGCGCTGTTTGCACTGGATGTAACCGTAGGCGGCCTTGGGCAGCAGCGGCGTGGGGCCGGTGAGGAGGCGATAGCCCGCGTAGATTTCGTCGGCGGTGTTGCCGGCAATGACGAAGAAGGAGACACGATCCCCAACCTGTGAAGTCCACTTGGTCTGCTCGTTGAAGCCGGGCTCGATGGTGGTCTTCGACGGATTGTCCCAGATGAGGCCGTAGCCCTTGTTCGTTATGAGGAACGGGACGCAGGTGGTGGGTGCGGCGGGCGAGAGATAGTCATTCCAGCAGCGGACGGGATGGCCGCGATGATCGAGGAAGCCTTCGTGGTTGTCGCCGAGGCCGTAGTAGTGCTCGTCGTCGGGTGATACGAAGGTGGCGCCGACGGTGAAGAACTCGGGGTCAGTGGGACGGCGGTCGTGGTTGATGTCGGCGGTGCCGTCCTTGTGGTTGGGGACGGCTTGTTGCCAGCCGGTCATCTCTAAAAGCTTCTTGCCATCGGGAGTTGTGAAGGTGATATGCGCGCCGGGCGTGGAGCCGTTGAAGAATTTCGCGATGTCGAGTTCGGTGGAGAGCTTCGGATGCAGAGGCGGATGATCGCGCTCGACGGTGGCGATGATGCGGGAGGACTGATAGATGTCGTTGAGGTCAGTCTGATTTTTGGACCAGCCTTGAGCGTTAGGAGTGCCGACGAATCCGTACCCAGGTTTGGCGAGTGCGTTGTCGTGTTGGAGGCTGAGGGTTACGCGGAGGATGTTGGGGGCGTAGGGCTCGAGGATGATGGTCTCGCCTTTGCGGTCGATTTCAAGACGCTGGTCGGAAGACTGGGCCGAGCAGAAGGCTGGAATGATGACCAGGCCAGCGAGAGACAACGCGAACAATGAATACCTTTTCATCCTGAACTCCGAAGACTATGAATGTATGGATTGGTACGCGGGGATGAGTGTAAATGAACGGGGTCGGTGGACGAATGTCAGGGTCTCGTTTGAAGACCGCTCATCGCGATGCGATGAACGGGGCACAGACGGGCCTGGTATCGGCGCGCGATGGATCTGGCGTGCGGGTTTTTGAAGCCAGTTGTGACACTTTAAACAATATGCAACTATGCGGTTGCACAATTCCAGGAAATAAAAATATGGGTTTTAAAGCTAAGTTCGTCAATCGACGCGACTTAGCTTTTTATGGGGCTCCCGTAACCCGTTCTAATCATTAGACTTAAGGCGCAAAGTCGTCGAAGAAAAAGACTTAGCGGCTGATTTCTAGTGTTTGAACCGTTTTCGAGGCAGGATGCTCCGGTTTTAATGCGGTGCAATGCTCTCTCCAAGCGCATGATCTTGAAGTAATTCACGGACCGATGAACGACGATTTCGCACTTTCCGTTGTTGAGATGAGTATAGGCAATGCCGGGAATTAACCTGCAAGATTGCTGAGAAGTCTTTGCGGAATGCAATGAGGAAGATGCGTCGGATTTATGGGGGACCTGTCTTGACATCCGCTCGGGGTGAACCCCGTCGGTGAAACGGTTTGAGTTTGGACAGTTCCCCGCATGTTGAGCGAAGGTTGTCAACCTGGCGGAGCAGATTCAAGCTCTGCCATGGTTACCTATCCCGTCTCACAGTTGACCAGCAACGATATTACCGAGAGCGGTCAGCTTCTTCTCATCGTTCCCATCGGACAGGAAGAACCGGACGTTGCCCTTGCGAGCATGAAGGGAATGGTTCCCATCGAAGTAAGCCTCATCCCCCACAACGGCTGGTGTCGATCCGGCACCAAAATACATCTTCAGCTTGGCGTGCAGATCGGTAGCCTCCGCGGTGGAGTGGTCGAAGTACACCCGGAAAAGCAATTCGTGGCGCCCATTCGATGTGGCGTAACGGCAATCGGTTCCCTGTACCGTGTTCGGGAACGGCCGCGGGGCAACGCTCTTTTGAGGCGCCCCGAAGGAATCTCCCAGCGTGCTGCTCACCACAGCCGGGCTGAGCAAAGAGCACGGATCTGCGGGAGCAGTCGCAGCATTTACTTGCTGCGCCAAGGGTGCTGCAGAAAGAAAAACGAGGAGAAACAAACAGAACTGTCTGATAGAAGGCATGCGATTCTCCTGGTTGGAACCTGCTCTTTGTCCTTATTCAAAGAGTGTCCGCGATTCTACCTCAACAACGCTGCGCTGCAGCAAGCAAGTCGGATGTTCCTTCAATCCGGCACAGGCCGAAGAAAGAATTTCCGGGCCTTTCTCCGTGAGTGTTGTGGACGATCCCGTTCGTTACAATTCTGCCGCCGCCACTTGTCAGTTGAGAAGCGACCGCAGTCATCGATGTCGCGCTGCGCCATCCAAGACCATAAAAATGGGGTGGGTCGTGCTTTCCCACCCAAGCTGCGCTTGGATGGGCGCCCACGGGGCTTGGTTCTGGATCACAGCCTTTGTGGGCTGAAACGTTACGATGAATTCGTGAGTCGACCGAAGCTGTTGTGGCAATCGAAGACGATTTTGTTGCTGGTGTTCCCCTTTGTGGGCGCCGATGTGGTGCTGGAGACGCGCTGGTGGGCTTCGCAGATGCCGGTGGTCGCGATCTGGACATTGAGCTTAAGCGTGCTGCTGGGTCTGGCTGCGTTCAAGGTGCGTTCGGCAACTGCGGGCGCTGCGCTGGCAGGCGCGGCGATCACGACTAGCCTGATGTTCGCGACGGTTTCGTTTCCCTATGCGCCGTGGAAGACGGGGCTGGTGCCAGTGCTGGTGTTGCTGGTGATGACTGCTCTTGCAACTCGGGTGGGACGGAAGCATAAAGAGAGCCTGGGAACCGCGGAAAGCAAGCGCGGACGCGGAGCCGCGCAGGTGGCGGCGAACCTGGGCGTGGCCGCTCTGGTCTCAAACGGGCTGGTGCTCTCGTGGATGGTGGAAAAAACATGGCTGCCGGCGGCGAAGGTCTTTCCCGCTGCGGCTTTCTGCCTGGGCCTTGCGGCACTTTCTGAGGCAGCTGCGGACACGATTTCGTCGGAGTTGGGTCAGGTGCTGAGCGGGTCTCCGCGGATGATTACGACTTTTCAAAAGGCGGAGCCAGGAACGGATGGGGCGATCAGCGTGGGCGGGACGGTTGTGGGCATCGTGGCGGCCGGGCTGGTGGCGGCTTCAGGAACCTGGGCGCTGGAGGGCGGCTGGTGGATGCTCGCTGTGTGCTGGGGTGCGGGCGTGTTTGGATTGATCTTCGACAGCCTGCTGGGAGCGACGCTGGAACGACGCGGCTGGATCAACAACGATGCCGTGAATTTTCTTTCGACAGCGAGTGCGGCGGGGGTTGCGCTGGGGTTGCTGGCGGTGGTGCCACATCGGCTTTTCTGAGCAAAGTTAGCGGAGTTGGCCGCGCTGCGCGCGTGGTAGCGGTGTTAGCTGGAGATCTGACACTCTAGTCTAAGTCCCTATTCCCAAGTTTCCTGTTCCCAGCCTTGTTCAATCCAGATGCAGGCGCCAGAGGGTGTAGCTGAGGATTTCGTGCTCAATGCGCTCGGTTTCGCCGGTGTTGCCTTCGATCGGTACGCGGGGGCGTGGGGAAGTGAGCACGTCGAGTCCGTTGGCGGCGCAGATCTGATGGATGCGGAAGAGGTGGGTGCCGTCGCTGACCACGACGATGCGACGCAAGTCGTTGGTGCGAGCAATTACGGCGAGGCGCTTGACGGATTGATCAGTGCTGGTGCTCTCGGTTTCAGCGATGATGTCGGACCCCGGGACGCCGGCGCCTTCAAGGTATTGCTGGCCGACGGCACCTTCGGAATACTGGTCGCCGCCGTCTCCGCCGAGGGTAATGATTAAAGGCGCGATGCCGCGGCTGTATAGAGATTCAGCATGATCGAGGCGAGCGCGGAATAGGGGTGACGGGTGGCCGTTATACTCGGCGGCTCCGAAGACGGCGATGGCATCGGATGGAGCGGACTGATCGTGCGAAGCATAGTGCTGGATCTGGATATAGACCCAGCGGCACCAGATAAGGCTGGCCGAGAGCAGAACGGCGAGAACCACGAGAATCCATCGCAGAAGCGGCCTTTTGGGTTTTCTTCCGTCCGAGGCTGGCTTCGACTCCGGGCTCATCTCGACTCTCAGCGCTGCAGCACCATGACGATTTCGTGCGTGGGAATGGCGCCTTCGCGGAGGATTTCCCAGCGGCCATCCCCGAGCGACAGGTCGACGATGGTAGTGGGTTGTGCGCGGCCAGTCGGGCCGCCATCGACGATGAGGGGAATACGGTCGCCGATCTGGTCACGCACGCAAGCGGCATGGGTGCACTCGGATGCTCCCTGCAGATTGGCGGCCGTGGCCGTGATGGGCAGGCCGAAACGCTCAACGACAGTGCGCGGAATGGCGGAGTCCGGGATACGCAATGCGACATTGCCGGTGTTTGCCGTGGACCGCAGGGGTAGCTTGGTGCCGGCGCGGACAATGATGGTGAGAGGTCCCGGCCAGAAGCGGTCGGCTAGCTTGTCGAGCATGGGGTCGGAGTCGCGGGCCAGCTCGTAGGCCTGCGCGAGGGAGGCGATCAGCAGCGACAGCGGCTTCTGCTTCTGGCGGCTCTTGATGCGGTAGATGTTTTCGACGGCGTGGAGGTTGACGGGGTCCACGGCAAGGCCATAAAAGGTGTCGGTGGGCATCGCGACTACATCGCCCTTGCGCAGACAGGAGACGATGTAATCAATCCGGTCTGACTGGGGCTCGTCGGGATGGACGCGCAAGATTTCCGCGGACAAGAAGGTCTACCTCGGTTCCCTCAGGCAATTCGAGATTGCCTGCTTTGATGGTGGCTGCGACGCTGGAGGCTATGTGCTGGACTCGCCTGAAAAAGCAAGGCAGGTACACAGACACGGCTCTGGCAAATGCAGACGCCACAAAGACGGAAGCTATCACAGCACCGGCTGCGGTGCAACCTGAGTACTGCCGTCTATTCAGCGACATCCCGCAAAACCGCTTAGAATCGGCTAAGCGAAAGACGGTTCGCATGAATGTCTATACGCATTGTACAGAGTAAGCAGAACGCGCGGCTGAAGGAATTGCGGCGGGCGCTGGCGAGTCCGGGGCGGAACGAGAGCGGACTTGTGGGAATTGAAGGACCAAACCTGCTCGAAGAAGCGGTGCACGCGGGGCTGCATATCGCTTGCGTGTTTGTTGCGCAGGGTTCCGAGCGGATCGTGGAAGCGCTGAAGCTGCCGGATCGTGTGGAGGTGCTGGCGATGCCGCGCGAACTGCTGGATGCGGCCTTGACAACCGAGACGCCGCAGCCGGTTGCAGCGCTGGTAGAGCCGCCGGACTGGACATGGGCCCACATTCTCGGGGAGAGTAAGCAGGACGCAACGCTGATTGTGGTGTTGGCGGGGTTGCAGGATCCTGGCAACCTGGGGACAATCTTGCGGTCGGCGGAGGCTTTTGGAGCGGACGGGGTGCTTTGTCTCGAAGGCACGGTGAGCGAGTGGAATCCCAAGGCGGTGCGGGCGTCGGCGGGAAGTGTATTTCGAATTCCGGTGCTGCGGGCCCACGAAAAAGAGGTTGTGGAGCGGTTGCGCGAAGCGGGCGTGCGAATTCTGGCAACGACGGTGCAGGGAGCACAGCCCGCGGACCTTGTGGATCTGGCTGAACCGGTGGCGCTGGTGATTGGAAACGAAGGGAACGGGGTGCCGGTGGATCTTGCGATGAAGGCGGACAGGGCGATTACGATTCCCTGCCCTGGGCCGGTGGAGAGCCTGAACGCGGCGGTGGCAACGAGCGTGCTGCTGTATGAAGC